>CANFNE010000018.1 GCA_947448105.1 Burkholderiales bacterium | reverse complement strand
TTGCACTTTGCGTTTGACCACCGAGCCGGGCACGCTTTTGACTTCCATCATCCATTTCAATATCCACTGGCCGGCCACGACCTCCACGCAGGCGCCATGGGCTTGGCCGCGGGGTTCGACCCAGCCGACCGATTTTTCTTGCGAAGCGCCACATTCCACAAAATGCGCTTCCTGCAGCGCGGCCTCGACTTGCGCCACAGTGGCGGTCCAGGGGGCCGTCAGGCGATACACCATCAAATTTTTAAACACAGCTAACTTTCTTTCTTCAATAAAACCAAACTTGGCGCATGGCCAACTTTACAAAGCCTTGCACGAGCGCAATCGCGCACTTACACACTACTTGCACACTGCTTTAACTGCCTGGCGATTTCCGCAACGGTGCAGCCACTGAAAGATACCGCGATGAAAACACCTTGGAAAACACTTCTTGTTGCCGCCAGTCTGGCTGCCGTGGGTCTGAGCGCTATGGCCCAAATGGGTCCCCCCATGGACGAGCACGAAGCCCTGTTTGGAATGCACCACGGACAGGCCATGTCCGCTGAACGCATGCAAGCCCGTGCCACCAAACACCTGGAAGAACTCAAGCGCAAGCTGCATATCAGCGCATCACAAGAACCCGCCTGGGCGACCTTCAGCGCCGTCATGAAGCCGCCAGCCGCTGCTCCTTTTGCCATGCCAGACCGCGCCGAACTGGACAAGCTGACCACGCCCGAACGCATCGACAAAATGCGCCAGCTGCGCACCCAGCACCAAGAAGCCATGAAGCCTTTGATGGACCAACGCGATGAAGCGATCAAAACGTTTTACGCAAGCCTGGACAGCACGCAAAAGAAAACCTTGGATGCCGAACACGCGCATCTGATGCGCCGTGGACCTTGGCAACACTAAAACCCGGCTCGGTACGGACTTATATAAAAGCGCTGCGCCAGAGCCCTGCTAGTTCAGGCCAGCATTTTTTTGAGTTCGCCACTGGCAATCAAGGCCTGCACGTCAGTGGCACCGCCGACCAGCGTGCCTTTGACAAACACCATAGGAAAGGTGGGCCAGCCAGACCACATTTTCAGGGCGTTGCGCTTGCGCCAGGTGTTGAAGTAGCTGCCGTATTCCAGGTATTCATGTACAACGCCCGCCTGGGTGAGGGCAGCGCGGGCTTTTTTGGGCATGGGGTTCATCGCCATACCCACCACCAGCACTGGGTGGGCGGCAATCGCTGCCTTGACTTCGTCCACCACCTCGTGGTGGTGTGACGCCACCGTTTGGCGAATCGCCGGGTGAATATCGGATTCGCTCAGTATTGCTCTTGCCATCGTTGTGTTCCTCCACAAAATGCCATTATGAATGGCGCCATCGTCCCAAGGGCGTAGTGGCTGACAACCCTGGCCATTGCACTTCAAGCCATGCCGCAGGCTTTTCTCCGTACACTTCTCGCATGAGCCAAACCCCACTCCAAGCCAGCATGGTGCGCGCTGTCAGCATGGGACAGACGCTGGGCTGGCTGGTTTTGGGCATGCGCGACCTGGTCAAGCTGCGTTGGATCAGCCTGGCCCATGGCTTGGTGCTGACAGCGGTGGGTGGATTTATCACCCTGGTCGCGCATGACCGGTTTTGGTTGTTGGCCGGTGCTTTGTCGGGCTTTTTGTTCATTGCTCCCGTATTGGCCGCCAGCTTGTACGCCCTGAGCCGTGAACTGGAAAAACAAGAACCCGCGCGCTGGAGCACCGTCTGGCGCACCTGGACAAATTGGCAAGCCAGCCACGACGACAAACTAGGCAATGACTACTGGTGCATGGTGCAGTTCGGCCTCTTGTTGGCGCTCGCGTCTACCGGCTGGGTTGTCACGTCGGCTGCGCTGATCACCTTGCTGTCGCCCGTTCCTATCCAAACACCAATTGACTTTTTGCGCTTTGTCGCGGGCGCCAAAGACGGCTGGTTGTTTGAAATATGGCTGGCGCTCGGTGGCGTGATGGCGGCGCCTATTTTTGCGTCCAGCGTAGTGACCATGCCCCTCTTGCTAGACCGGCGTATTTCGCTGTGGCAAGCGGTGTTGCTGAGCTGGGGTGTGGTGTTGAAAAACCCGGTGCCTATGGCGGCTTGGGCCGCCATTCTCTTACTCATGAGTTTGCTGGGCTTGGGCTCTTTGTTGCTGGGCCTGGTGTTCGTCATTCCCCTGCTGGGACACGCAAGCTGGCATGCGTACCGCGACCTGATCAACACCCAAGACCTGGCCCTGCGACAAGTCCCGTCTGCCACAACGGAACCCCACTGATGTGGGGCTATACCGAAGACCAGATTGCCAGCTTCGGCCTCACCTTTGGTGTGGGCGCTTTCATGCTGTACATGCTGTTCATCATCGGACAGCTTGCGTGGGAAGCCAAGGCCGGTAAATTCGGCACCTTTGTGCTTTTTCTCGGTTTGGCTTTTGGCATGGTGGGCTTTGTTGCCAAGATGGCGATCCAGTGGTGGTTCAATATCTAAAAACTAAGCAATCAAACGCACGCCAATCAAAATGCCGTGCAGCCATCCCAGCGTCACCAGCCACAGCAAAAGACCCAGGCCTGCAGTGATGGCAGTAGGAATAGGTTCCCCGGCGGGGTACACGGTTTGCAATTCCCGATCGCGCTGGCGTGATGCTCTAAACACCAGCACGCTCCAAAGCAAAAATCCTCCAAACAGCACCACGTGGGCCAGCGTTCCATTGGCCAGCAAATGCGCCAGCGCCCACACTTTGACCGACAAGACCATGGGATGGTGCAGACGTGCGCGCAGGGCGTTGCGTGGAACATAAGTCGCCACCATCAAGACCATCGCAATCAGCATCAGTAAAAAAGCCAGGTGACGCATACCGGCAGGCGGCGTCCACAGCACTTCCGGTGTTTCGCGTGCCACACCAAAGCCGTAGACCACCAGCAACAAGCCCACGAGCGAGAGCAAAGCGTAGACCGTCTTAAAACGGGCTTCACCCATGCGGGCGCGCAGAGCGTCACGGCGCGCATCGCCACCGATGCGCAAGGAATGCGTGCCCAAAAAAACCACCAAGCCCAGCACCAGATAAAGCATTGCGCTTCTCCTTCTATGACGACAAAAATAACGGTACCACACACAGGCCTGCAAGCAACACGAAAGCCTGTGGATAAAAACGGAATAAGCCTGTAGTTATGCACAAGCGTCGCGCGTTCTGAAAAGTTATCCCTTTTCACAAGACACCCTAAAACACCGTCCTGCACATCCAATGCAAGTGCTTAAGTCCATGATTCTTAAGGACAAAAATCACTTGTACACAGAAAGAAGCCTGCTCTATCTACTACTACTATTCTTTAAATAAAGAAATAAGAAAGAAGACAGGAAACAACCAATCGCAGCGTACAGACGTGGTTTGCAGCGCCGAGCCAGTGTTTTTTCACCACCATTGCATACGGTAAAATCGGTGCTTGCCCATTACAACGCCAAGCCCCATGACGGTTCCTCCCGCCGCTGTTTCCTCTGGTGCTGTGCCAGCTGCTTTTGAACTCAAGAGCGCCCAACTGACCCTGGTGGCTCTGGTGGTCAAGACCCATGACCTGGCGATTGTGGCCGCTGAACTGGTTCGAAGTTTTGGTCCCAAGGGTGAAAGCCCGGACTTCTTCGACACCGATGGCGTGGTGATCGACTTCACCCAAACCGACATCGTTTTGCCGCATCCGCAATGGGAAATGCTGATGAAGGCTTTTGGTGCCTGCAAACTTGTGCCCATGGCGGTGCGCGGTCTGGATCCTGCCAGCTTGGCGGTCGCCCAGCGCCTAGGTTTGACCGAAGCGCCACCAGAGCCACGTCGCGTTGCAGCGCCGGCTACCAAAGCCGCCGCCTCTGCGCCCGCAGCGCCTGCCCCGTTGGCCAAGGCTGCTGCGGTTGAGCCCGCAGGGGTGCCTGCCCTGGCACGAGACGCCGCACCCGTGCCCACCATGGTGGTGACCAAACCCTTGCGTTCGGGTCAAAAAGTCTATGCCCGTGGTGGCGATCTGGTGGTGTTGGCCATGGTCAACCGCGGTGCGGAGGTGATAGCAGACGGCAACATCCATGTGTATGCCCCCTTGCGCGGTAAAGCCATGGCCGGGGCCCGGGGCAACGCCGGTGCGCGTATTTTTTCGCTGTGTCTGGAACCTGAACTGGTGTCGATTGCGGGTATTTACCGCACCACCGAAAAAGAACTGGCAGGCGATGTGCTCGGAAAACCGGCGCAAGTCCGTTTAAGCGACGATGGAAATGAAAAACTCATCATCGAAGCATTGAAATCGTAAAATTCAGTATCACGACCCACCTTCGGAAAGATTCTTCATCCATGGCAAAAATTATTGTGGTCACCTCGGGCAAGGGTGGCGTTGGCAAGACCACCACCAGTGCCAGTTTTGCATCCGGCCTGGCCTTGCGTGGCCACAAAACAGCGGTTATTGACTTTGATGTGGGTTTGCGCAACCTGGACCTCATCATGGGCTGCGAACGCCGCGTGGTGTACGACCTGATCAATGTGATCCAGCGTGAGGCCAATTTGCACCAGGCCCTGATCAAGGACAAGCAGTGCGAAAACCTGTATGTGCTGGCTGCCTCGCAAACCCGTGACAAAGATGCGCTTACGCAAGAAGGCGTGGAAAAAGTGCTGCACGACCTGGCTGCCATGGACTTCGAGTACATCGTGTGTGACTCCCCTGCCGGCATTGAAACTGGCGCGCTAATGGCCATGCACTTTGCCGATGAAGCCTTGGTCGTGACCAATCCGGAAGTGTCTTCCGTGCGCGACTCCGATCGCATTTTGGGCATGCTCGCCAGCAAGACCAAGCGCGCGATTGAAGGCCTCGAACCCATCAAAGAGCATTTGCTGATTACCCGCTACAACCCGGCGCGTGTGGACCAGGGCCAGATGCTGTCGCTCGAAGACATCCAGGACATTTTGCGCATCAAGCTCATTGGCGTGATACCGGAGAGCGAATCCGTGCTGCAAGCCTCTAACCAGGGCGTGCCTGCCGTGCACATGGAAGGCAGCGACGTGGCCGAAGCCTACAAAGACGTGATTGACCGCTTCCTGGGAACCGACAAGCCCATGCGTTTTATCGAGGCGCCCAAGCAAGGTTTTTTCAAGCGTATTTTTGGTGGGAAATAAAAGCATGTCCTTCCTCTCGTTTTTGTTGGGTGAGAAGAAAAAATCCGCCAGCGTCGCCAAAGAACGTTTGCAAATCATCCTGGCGCATGAACGCAGCGGGCGCAACGCCTCAGAGCCCGATTATTTGCAAGACCTGCAGCGCGACCTGATCGCGGTGATCAGCAAGTACATCAAGATCAACCCCAATGACATCAAAGTCATGATGGAGCGCCAGGACAACCTGGACGTGCTTGAAGTCAAGATTGAGTTGCCGGACGGGCGTTAACGTCCTGTTTCTGGCATTGAAGAGAAGTCACGCGGGCCGCGCGCCGGTGTGGCACTCAGCCCCGTTCGTGTCCTCCGCCCTGCGGGCTCCACCCTTTACCTCACTGCGCTAACCAACAAAGCAGTGCGGTCTACCACCCGGCGCAGCACAAAACTCGAATGCACTCCGGTCACGCCTTCAATGCGCGTCACTTGGTTCAAAAGCAGCGACTGGTAATGGTCCATATCGCGCACCGCCACCTTGAGCTGGTAATCCGCGTCTTGGCCTGTGATCAGCAGGCATTCCAGTACCTCAGGCAGCACCGCAATAGCCGCTTCAAAATTGGCAAAACGCTCGGGCGTATGCTTGTCCATGGAAATATGGATCAGCGCCATCAAAGTCAGGCCCAGTTTGCGCGCATCGAGCAGCGCCCGGTAGCCCACGATCAAACCCGCTTCTTCGAGCGCCCGCACCCGTCGCAAACACGGCGAAGCGGACAAGCCAATGCGGTCCGCCAAATCCTGGTTGTTGATGCGACCGTCCGTTTGTAAGACTTCGAGAATCTGGCGGTCAAAGCGGTCTAGTTTCATACGATTGCCTTAAATTTACAAAATATTGGCAGAGTATGCCAAATTACCAATGTAACGGGGCAAGAACGCAATCCGCTGTCGCGCCACTGGTTTTACACTTTGTCCATCGGAAATTCGAACCCGAAAGCGACCGCCAACCAAGGCCACAAGCCCGCGTTGCCCACCAGCGCCTTACCCAGGCGCCGCATACAAAACAGCCCCCGACGCTTTATCCGCGCGGGGGCTGTCTGTTTTGTGCGGGCGGTTTGGCCCATCACCGGGTTTTCCTAGGCGGCCGCTTTGGCTTCGACAAATGCCACCATCATGCGCGCCACGTGCAAGCCGTCATGGCTATGCTGCAGGCTGTCCAGGCCCGCGCTGTACAGCTTTTCACCCAAACGCTCGCGGCGGCGGTTGAGCAAAAAGGCGCTGTAGCCCGGCACAAATTCCGGGTGGCCTTGCACGCAAAACACCTCGTCGCCAATGGCGTAACCCGCCACCGGGCAATGCGCGTTGCTGGCCAGCAGCACCGCGTTGCGGGGCAGCTCCAGCACCTGGTCTTGGTGGCTTACCAGCAGTGCCAGGCGTTTGTCTTCGGGGGCCAGCGGCAAATCGGCGGCGTGCCAGTCGTAGGACATGCGGCCCACGCCCCAGCCCTGCGGCGCCCGACCAACCTTGGCGCCCAAACACAAGGCAATTAACTGGTGGCCAAAGCAAATGCCCAACAGCTTCTTGTTTTGTTCGAGCAGCAGCGTGACGCGACGGCGCAACTCCGCCACCCAGGGCTCGTCCGAGAACGAATCGGCCTTGCTGCCAGTGAGCACCACGGCGCCGTAGGCGTCAAAGGATTCCGGGTACTGGTTAGACGGCGTGTGGAAGATGTCGAATTCCCATTTCGCCCCCGCCTCACCGAACAAGCGCACAAACATGGCGCCGTAGCCTTGGTAGGCCGCAGCGATAGACGGATCGAGGTCGTCGTTTTCAAGAATGCAAACTTTCATGCCTCGTATTTTCACCGTTTTGCTTGCAGTTATCACGAATTTTGGGGTGGCGTGGTACATTAGCCCATCGCTACAGGCGAATTGACCGTGCGGATGCTTCTTGAGCGTACCGGCACAGTCCTCGGGCAGAGGGGTCGTCAATTCCGTCTTTCTCAGGCGTTACGCAAGCCTCTCACGACTTTGCGGTATTTATCCCTTAATGCATGAAGTCCCTGCCCGCGACGCATGCGCATGACTTTTTAATGATTCAGAACACTCCTCTATCTCTCCTGTCCCCTGTGACCATCGGCAAGTACCGTATCGCCGCCTGCCCCCGCCCCTTGGATGGCGGCCGCTTTGAAGCCCAGGTTTCTATTGCCAGCGGGCGCGGCAGCGCCAGCACCGACCGCGTCATGCGCTTTAGCGATGACTTCTCGACCCACGACGCCGCAGCGCATTACGCCCTGTCCCAGGGTATCAATTGGGTATGCGCGGCCACGCGCACCCAGTAACTTTTTCAACTCCGACGATAATTGCGCCCAAAGGACACACCATGGCTAAAGAAGAACTGATTGAAATGATGGGCGTTGTGAACGAGGTCTTGCCAGACACCCGTTTTCGCGTCACCCTGGACAACGGCCACCAGCTGATTGCCTATTCGGCCGGCAAGATGCGCAAAAACCACATCCGCATCCTGGCAGGCGACCGCGTGTCGCTCGAACTCTCGCCTTACGACCTGAGCAAAGGCCGCATCAACTTCCGCCACATCGAAGGCCGTGGCCCGATGGTGCCGCGTACTCCTCGTTAACGTAAACCCCCCGCTGGTTCCAAGCGGGTTCGAGCGCCCTTCAGGGCGCTCTGCTTTTCAAAGCCCGCCGCGCACGCACCGCTTGTGCCAGGCCCTGCAACACCGGCGCGGTTTGTTCCACGCTGATGCAGGCATCCGTCACCGACACGCCCCGCGCCAGCGTCTGGCCGGGCGCGATGTCCTGGCGCCCCTCGTACAAATGGCTCTCGATCATCAGGCCGGTAATACGCGTCTCACCGGCCGCAATTTGCGCCGCCACATCGGCCGCCACGGCAATTTGCCGCTGGTGCTGCTTGCTGCTGTTGGCGTGTGACACATCCACCATCACTTGTTCGCGCAAGTTGGATGCTTTGAGCAGCGCACAAGCCGCTGCCACATCCGCTGCCGCGTAGTTGGGTTGTTTGCCCCCGCGCAAAATCACGTGGCAGTTGTCGTTGCCCCGCGTCTCAAAAATCGCGGCCTGGCCCCACTTGGTCATGCCCATGAAAGCGTGTGGCGCTTGCGCAGCCAGAATCGCGTCGCTGGCCACTTTGACGCCGCCGTCCGTGCCGTTTTTGAAGCCCACCGGGCAGCTCAGCCCGCTGGCGAGTTGGCGGTGGCTTTGGCTCTCGGTGGTGCGTGCGCCAATGGCGCCCCAGCTCACCAGGTCGCTGATGAACTGCGGGCTGAGCAAGTCCAAAAACTCGGTGCCCACGGCCAGGCCCAGGCCCACGATGTCGAGCAGCAAGGTGCGCGCCAGCGTCAGGCCTTGGTTGATGGAAAAACTGCCGTCCAGGTGCGGGTCGTTGATATAGCCCTTCCAGCCCACGGTGGTGCGCGGCTTCTCAAAATAGGTGCGCATCACGATGAGCAACTCGCCTTGCAGTGCGTCGGCTTGGGCCTTGAGCCAGTGCGCGTATTCCATGGCCTGACCGTGGTCGTGGATGGAGCACGGGCCCACCACCACGATCAATCGGTCGTCGCGTCCATGGAGCACATCGCAAATGGCGGCGCGGCTGCGTTCCACCGTGGCCAGCACCGCCTCAGAGGCGGGCAACTGCTCTTGCAAAAGCACCGGCGTGATCAAGGGGCGCACAGCGCCAATGCGGGTGTCGTCGGTGCGTGTCTGGTCGGGGGTGTGGGGCATGGCGTGGGCGCGGGGCGAAGTCAAATAAAGGGTATTTTCGCCCCTTAGGCCTGCGCGTCCTTCATGGCGGCCTTGTAGACCGAGTTTTTGGGCGCAGCCATCAGGCGGCGCAGCATGGGCTCAAAGGTGCTCATCGGCAAAATTTCCAGTGCCGGGTCAAAGGCGCGGTTGTCGTAGAGCGCAATGAATTCCTCGGTCTGGGCGTAATGCGCGTGGCCTTTGAACATGTCGCGCATATCGCGGTTCAGGCCGATGTGGTGGAAGAAGTTGTAGCCCTGAAAAATACCGTGGTTTTGCACCATCCACAAATTGGCTTCACTGACAAAGGGCTTCAGAATCGCCGCCGCAATGTCCGGGTGGTTGTACGCGCCCAGGGTGTCGCCAATGTCATGCAAGAGCGCGCAAACCACGTATTCCTCGTCGCGTCCGTCGGCCAGTGCCAGCGTAGCGGTTTGCAGCGAGTGGCTGTAGCGGTCAATCGGAAAGCCGCCGTAGTCGTTTTCTAGTAACTGCAGGTGCGCAATCACCCGGTCGGGCAGGCTTTTGGCAGCGTGCATGACTTCCGGGACGATGATGGCCCAGTCTTCTTTGGTGCTTTCTTCCATGCGGGTAAAGGTGGCGCGTGCGTTCATAGCGTTGTGTCTCCGTGGCCTTGGGGAAGCCAGTATGGCACTGCGGCGGCGCGCCCAAGAATGGCCGCGGTTTGCGATGGGTCACGGCGGCGACTTGAGGCCCGCGCACAATAGACCGATGACCCAACGCGAACAAACCTTAGGTGAAGAAATTGCCAATGCGGTGAGCCACGGCGTGGCGCTCCTGGCGGCATTGGCGACCGTGCCCTTCTTGGTGATCGCTGCCAGCCACCGCCATCCGTCGGCCGTGGTGGGCGCGGTGGTGTTTGGCGCGACCATGGTGCTTTTGTACCTGGCATCCACCCTGTACCACGCCCTGCCCCCGGGGCGCGCCAAACGCGTGTTCATGAAGCTCGACCACAGCGCGATTTACCTTTTTATTGCCGGCAGCTACACGCCGTTTGCGCTGGGCGCGCTTGATGGCCCTTGGGGCTGGACGCTGTTTGGCGTGGTGTGGACGCTGGCTGCGGCTGGGGTTGCCCTCAAAGCCTTTGACCGCTTGTCGCACCCCTGGTGGTCCACCGGCTTGTACCTGGCCATGGGCTGGCTGGTGCTGGTGGCTGCCGTGCCCCTGCTGGAGCGCGTGCCGATGGAGGGCTTGGTCTGGCTGCTGGCCGGAGGCGTGGCCTATACCTTGGGCGTGGTGTTTTTTGTGCTGGACCACCGCATGCGCTACGCCCACGCCATCTGGCATGGCTTTGTGGCCACGGGCACCGGGCTGCACGTAGTGGCCATCATGGGGTACGCCGGATAGCGGGCAAGCGCGCGGCGCCTTAGGAGCCTGCAGGCGACCGACCGCGCACCCTTTGGGCTCCCGGCACGCCCAACTCCGGGTGCAGTTTTCCCGCCACCAGCCAGGCCGCCAAGAGCGCCACGCCGGCCACCGCAAACACCCCGGCCACCGGAAAAAACTGCAGCACCAGCCAGGCAATGCCCGGCGACACAATGCCCGAGGCGTCGCGAAAGCTCGAATACACGGCCGACATCTCGGTGCGCTCAGACGGTTTGACCGCCATCAAAAACGGCAGGCCCGCGCAGGTGTCGAGCAGCACCAAAAAATAGGTGCCCACAATCAGCAGCGCCACGGTCGCCCAGGGCCAGGGTGACAACAGCGTACCGGCCAGAAAAAACACGCCCCCGCCCAGGCAACCCGCGCGCACTGCGGTACGCACCGAGTGCTGGCGCATCCAGCGCAGCATCAGCGGCGCCAGAAACAAGCCCATATTGGCCAGCGACGAGGCCACGCCGCCGACGGTCTCGCCCAGGCCGTTTTCCAGCGCAAAAATGCCCACGTAAACAAAGTAAAACCACCAGCCGCAAGAGCGAATCACCGGAATCAGCCAGCCGGTGACCAGGCGCGGCTGGGCAAAAAAGCGCTGCACATGGGCCAGCGGGTGGCGGCGCCGCGTATTGGCGGCCTTGGCGATGGCTTTGCCGCTGCCCAGGGGAGTTTTCCAGACCAAGACCAGCAAGACCATAGACGCCGCACCCACCAGGGCAAACGGCGCCCAGGCGCCCACCGCCAGCAGCCACACCCCGAGCGCCGGCCCGAGCACCCAGCCCGCGCCGCCGTAAAACAGGCGCAGCGTTTCCAGGCGGCTGAAGTCGGTCTTGCCGACGTGGTCCAGCACATAGGCGTTAAAGCAGACAAAGGAAATGGCCGCAGCCATCACACTGAGCAAGAGCGCCAGCGTGACCCAGTGGCCGCCCAGCGCGCCTGCGGCTGCCCCAGCCAGGTACAGGCCGCTGGCAAACAGGTAAATTGCGCGCCGGGGAAAGCGCCGCGCCAGGGCGGGCACCATGAGCGCTGTGAGCAGCGACACCAGCCCCACGGCAAAGTAGATCTGCGATACCACCGCCGCGCTGCCCCAGGCGCGGTACATCACCAGCGGATAAACCGACAGCGTTCCGCCGCGCACCAAGGCCTCGAGGCCGCCAATGCGGGCGAAGTCTTCAACACGGGGTTTGCGGATGGGGGCGGTGGACATGTACGGCCTTGGTAGCAGACGCGAACTTTCGCACATTATTGGTGCCGCGCCTGGGCCGATGGCGACAGACACCGCTGTGTTTGCGTCGGAGGCGAGGGCCGAACATGGGTCTGCGGGTGCACCGCGCCATGGGCTTTTCCGATGCGGCGCCCAAGAAATACCGGGGACTGCGGCCCAGCCCGGCCACTAAGATGCCAGGCAGCGGGTTGGCATCGCGCAAGCAGGCGATGGCCCATTGCAACCCTAGAATGATTTTCACGACCTGACCGGATAACAGACCATGACCCACACCCGCATCCGCAAATTCAACACCGGCGCCACCTACCCCGAGCAAAAGCTCGACAACGACCTGTGCCAGACCGTGGTGGCGCGCGGCTCCATGGTGTTTGTGCGCGGCCAGATCGGGCAAGACCTGGACACCTCTGAGAGCGTGTGCATTGGCGACGCCGCAGGCCAGGCCGAGCAGGCCATGAAAAACATCGACATGCTGCTGCGCGAAGCCGGCAGCTGCCTGGACCATATTTGCAAGATCACGATTTACCTGACCGACCCGCGCTACCGCGAGCCGGTGTACCGCACCGTGGGCAAGTGGCTCAAAGGCGTGTACCCCGTGTCCACCGGGCTGGTGGTGAGCGCCCTGGCGCGGCCCGAGTGGCTGGTGGAAATTGACGCCATCGCCGTCATACCGCAAGACTGAGGCCGCCATGACTTTCAGCATCATTGCGCGCTGCGCGCAGACCGGCCAGTTGGGTGCGGCCGTGTCCTCGTCTTCTCCGGCGGTGGCGGCGCGTTGCATCCGGGCGCGCGCCGGTGTGGGCGCGGTGGCCAGCCAAAACATTACCGACCCGTCCTTGGGCGACAAGGCGCTGGATTTGATGGCCCGTGGCGCCACGGCGGCCCAGGCCCTGGACATTTTGCGAAGCTCTGCCGCGCACATCGAATACCGCCAATTGGCCCTGATCGACGCACACGGCGGCACCGCCGGTTTTAGCGGCGCGGGCGGCCTGGGCGTGGTGGCGCTGGTGCAGGGTGTGGACGCGGTGTGTGCCGGCAATCTGCTGGCCCACGGCGACGTGCCCGCGCAGATGCTCGCCGCGTTTGAAACTTCAGAAGGCCCGCTGGCCGAGCGCCTGCTTGTGGCCATGGCAGCCGGGTTGCACAGCGGTGGCGAAGCCGGGCCGGTGCATTCGGCCGGCATGCTGGTGGTGGACGACGTGTCTTGGCCCATCGTCGATTTGCGCGTGGACTGGACCGAAGGCAGCCCCATCGCAGAGCTGGCGCAGCAGTGGACGCAGTTTGCGCCCCAGGTGGCGAGCTACCGCCAACGCGCGCTCGACCCGTCGCAAGCGCCCAGTTACGGCGTGCCCGGCGACGCCTAAAGCGCGCCAGCCCCCCCGCAAGCTCCCCGCACGCGCATGGCCAGCCGTATTTCCCTGCGCCAGCTGGAGTATTTCGTGGCGGTGTGCAAGGCCGGCAGCATTGCGGCGGCGGCAGACCAGATCCATGTCTCGGCATCGGCCATTTCTGCGGCGGTGGCGCACATGGAACGCGAACTGGCCACGCAGCTCTTTGTGCGCCACCCGGTGCAAGGTATCACGCGCACGCCCGTGGGGCAGCGGGTGCAGGACCAGGCACAAGCGCTATTGGCGCTGTCAGACCAGCTCTATACGGTGGCCCGCGACAGCAGCGCCACCTTGGGCGGCGCCTTGCGCATTGGCTGCTTTGTGACGCTGGCGGCCCTGGTGGCGCCCGAGCTGTGCCAGGGCTTTGCCCGCGCCAACCCGCAGGTGCGCCTGACGCAAACCGAAGACCACCAAGAAGGCCTGCTAAAGAAGCTGCGCCACGCCGAGCTCGACCTGGCTATCACCTACGACCTCGGGCTTGACGGCGGCGACATTGCCTTTGAACCCCTGGCCACTTTGCCGCCCTACGCCATCGTGGGCGCGGCCCATCCGCTGGCCGGGCGCGCTGCGGTGGCGTTGGACGAACTCGCCAGTTGTCCGTTGGTGATGCTGGATTTGCCGCTGAGTGGCGACTATTTTTTGTCCCTTTTCAAAGCCGCAGGCCTGACGCCCCAGATTGCTGCGACCACCACCAGCCAAGACGTGCTGCGTTCTCTGGTGGCCAACGACATTGGCTACTGCCTGGCCAACATCCGCCCCAAAGCCCTGGTGGCGCTTGATGGCCGGGCGCTGGTGCCCCTGCAACTCAAGGGCGCGCACCGCGCGCTCCAACTGGGCCTGGCCTGGTACAAAGGAAAAAACATGGACAAGCTGATGCAAGCCTTTTGCGAACGCAGCCGGACATTGATCGGCGAAGGCCAGGTGCCCGGCATGGCTTTTGGGCCTTCGGACCTTGCGCCATGAGCGCCACCCGCAGCCTGGCCCTGCTGGCCGAACTGGTCGCCCACCGCACGGTCACGCGCGAGTCCAACCTGGCGCTGATTGACCATGTGCGCGCGTTGTTGGCGGCGCACGGCATTGAATCGACCCTGGTGTTTGACGAAAGCGGCACCAAGGCCAATTTGTTCGCGTCCACCGGCCCGCACGACGTGCCCGGCGTGGTGCTCTCGGGCCATACCGATGTGGTGCCGGTGGAAGGCCAGGCCTGGACGGTGCCGCCCTTTGCGCTTACGCACAGCGAAGGCCGCCTGTACGGGCGCGGCAGCGCGGACATGAAAGGTTTTATCGCCTGCGCGGTGCACGCGCTGATAGAGGCGTCCACGCTGCGTCTTAAACGCCCCCTGCAACTGGCGCTCTCTTACGACGAAGAAATTGGCTGTGTGGGCGTGCGCCGCCTGCTCGACGTGTTGCATGCCGCGCCGGTGCGCCCCTTTTTGTGCATCGTGGGCGAACCCACGCTCATGCGCCTGGCCACCGGGCACAAGGGCAAGACCGCCTTGCACGCCACCTGCCACGGCCGCGAAGGCCATTCGGCGCAGGCGCCGCTCACGGTCAACGCCCTGCATCTGGGCTGCGACTTGGTGAGCGAAGTGCGCCAGTTGCAGGCCAGCATCAGCCAGCAAGGCGCGCGCGACGCGGCCTACGACGTGCCCTACACCACGCTGCACGTGGGCAAGCTCAGTGGCGGCGTGGCGCTCAACATCGTGCCCAACCGCTGCGATATTGATTTTGAAATCCGCAACATCGCGCAAGACGACCCGGCTGCCCTGGTAGACCTGCTGCAAACCGCTGCCGAGCGCCTGACAGCCCAGGCCCAAACGGTGGTGCCCGAGGCCCGCATCGAAGTGGTGGAGGTGAACAGCTACCCCGGTCTGGACACTTCAGTCACCGAAGACGCCGTGGCCTTCGTCCAGTCCTTCCACCCGCAAGACGCGGTAATGAAGCTCGCTTTTGGCACCGAAGGCGGCCTGTTTACCGCGCGCCTGGGCGTGCCGGTGGTGGTCTGCGGCCCGGGCTCGATTACGCAGGCGCACAAGCCGGATGAGTATGTAGCGCTAGACCAACTGGCGCAGTGCGACGCCTTTTTGGCCAAGCTGCTGGCGCAGTTGCAGGCCTAATGCGGCAAACCTAGAGCATGGACTGCCACGGCCTGCGGCCTCGCAGTGACGGCGGCTTGGTGGCATGCGGTTCGAATGGGCTAGGTCGCCGCCTTGCGCTGCGCCGCGTCTTGGTAGGCAAAGTATTTGCGCTGCTTGTCGATGTGGTCGGCCACATGCTTGGCGTCGTGCCACACGCCCCAGATAAAGGCCGAGCCCCGGCGTGACAGCCAGGGCAGGCCCACAAAGTAGACGCCCGGTTCGCTGGACACGCCGCGCTGGTGTTGCGGCTTGCCTTGCGCGTCAAAAGCGTCCACCGCCAGCCAGCCGTAGTCCAGTGCGTAGCCGGTGGCCCACAGAATGGTCGTTACCCCCGCATCCGCCAAATTCAGGCTCTGCAGCGGATGCGTCAGGCACTTCGGGTCGGGCGGCAGCACGCGGGCTTGCGGCTCCAGGGGCAGGTCCAGGCCGTTGCGCGCGACATAGGCATCGGCGGCGTCCAGCAAAGACAGGTAGTTTTCATCCCCGCGCGCGATGTTCTCGGCAAGATCTGGCGCAAAGCGCACCACGCCGCCTTCAAACGACGCGGTCATGCCCACCAGCGTCACGCCGGCGTGCGCCAGCGCCCGAAAGTCCACCGTGTGGCCGCCTTGCGCGCCGCTCACTGCAATGGTCACATGCTCCAGACCCGGCTTCATGGCCTGCGCGTCCCATTCGCCCAAGACGCCTAACCACCAGCAAAAATCACGGTTGCGGTACGCGCGTGGTGGCCGGCCATGCGCCCCCACCGACAAATACACCTGCTTGCCCGCGCGCTGCAGCTCGGCGGCAATTTGCACGCCCGACGAGCCCGCGCCCACCACCAGCACCGCGCCCGGGGGCAGTTGCGCCGGCTTGCGGTACTGCGCCGAATGCATTTGCAAAATGCCCGGGTCGATGGGCGCCACCGCCGGAATCACCGGTTTTTGGAACGGCCCGGTGGCCGCCACCACGTTGCGCGCCTCAATGCGGCCCTGCGATGTGTCCACCGTAAAGCCGGGGCGCCCCACGTTGCGCTGCACCCGGGTGACGTCCACGCCGGTGCGGATGGGCGCCTCAAACTTTTTGGCATAGGCTTGCAGGTAGTCGGCCACCTCCTCTTTGCCCGCAAAACCGTCGGGGTCGGTGCTTTCGAACTCCAGGCCCGGAAACCGGTCGTGCCAGGCCGGCCCGTTGCACACCAGTGAATCCCAGCGCTCGCTGCGCCAGCGCTCGGCCACCCGCGCGCGCTCAAGCACCAGATGCGGCACGCCCAGGCGGCGCAGGTGCTCGCTCATCGCAATACCCGCCTGCCCGGCGCCCACGATCAGTGTGTCTATGTGTTCGGTCGTCATGGTGTGCATCCTTGGGCGCAGGCTGCGTCCCGCCACAACGGTGGGTACCTCTTTGCATTGCGCCTTGGCGGCAATGCTATGCGCTCGGAAGGGCGGCGCGCAGTGCAAATTCCGGGGCGGTGGGTTGGAAAAGTGGGGGGGTGGAGTTCGTTCAAGGCGGAGGCCTTGTTTGCAGATGCTTGATAGGGGACGGGCTTGGTTTTTTGTGGCTGATCGTGGTGTGCTGGGCACCGGGCATTGGCTTGATACCTATACAAACCAGGGACAAGGTCGCTTTGCTTGCTGTGGCAAGGGGCGTAAAATCCACCGTAGGAAAATTCTTCCGATTTCCTACTACCCAAAAGGTCACATCCATGCCACAGGTCAAGTTACGGGAAAAGGGCCAGGTCACCATTCCCGCCGAGTTGCTGCAAGAGTGGAGCAAAAAAAACCAGGTTTCCATCAACGACTCAATGGAAGCGCGGTTGTCCAACGGCGTGTTGATGCTCATTCCCCAAAAACGCCACGCCACCAAACGCAGCCTGATGTCGTTTGCGGGTACGGGCAAAGGGCTTTGGGGCAACACGCCCGCGGAGGTGGATGCAAGCCTGAAAGAAAGCCGCGGCGCATGGGAAAGATAAGCGCCCTGTTGCCGCGTATTCAAGGCCAGCGGGTCTATGTTGACACCAATATCTTTGTCTACTTTTTGGAACGGCACGAGCGCTATTTCGATACCGTGCTGCCGTTTTTTCAGTTGTTTGACGCGGGTTTGTCCTTTGCATGTACCGGCGATGCGGCCGTGGCCGAGACACTGTTCAAGCCCTACCAAGTCGACGATGTGATCCGGGTCAGTGAGTTCAAGGCGTTTTTCGCCAACGACGAATTTGTAAGTGTCCTGCCGCACACGACCAAAGTGTTTGAACTCGCCGCAGAGCTTGCGCCAAAGCGCGGGATGAAACTGATCGACGCCCTGCATTACGCAACGGCCTTATTGGCGGGATGCACCTTCCTCTTGACCAATGACGCCGGATTTGCGTCAAAAGGCGAGATGGAGGTCATTTACCTGCAAGATTTGATTGAATAAAAGGCTTCGCAGACCGTGATCGTGCTGCGCGCTTTGGGGGCCGTCGCTTGGAACGACAGGCGCAAGCCCAGCCGACCTCAGCCCACCGTCTGGTAGTACAAATTTTGCGGATGCTTGGCCTGCGCAAAAAACACCCAGCGTTCGGCAATCAGTGACGGCGCTTGCAGGGCGCAGGCCAGCACCCAGGGCCACAGCATGGCGCT
>CANFNE010000017.1 GCA_947448105.1 Burkholderiales bacterium | reverse complement strand
CACTGATGTGGTGGTGGATATCACTGTCTCGGTCTACGGAGAGTCCGCTTAAACGCAGCAGGCCTTCCCCAGAAGGTCACAATGGAGCCGCCCGAACGGCTGCATTGCGCGTAAAGCATAAAAAAGCCGCAGGGGCATGCCCTTGCGGCTTTTTCTAATGGTGCGTTCAGCAACGATTTTGGTGTTCAATGGGCTGCAAGGTCTTGGGCTGATGGCGCAAAACAGGAATAAACAATGCACGACGAACTTTCCATCCCTGAGGACTTCGTACAGGACCGCCAGGTAGCGCAGCTGCGCATCCCGCCGCATTCCATCGAGGGTGAGTCCAGCGTACTCGGTGGCTTGCTGTTGAGCAACGACGCCTGGGACAGGGTTGGTGATATCTTGGTCGATGGTGATTTTTATCGCTACGAACACCGGCTGATTTACGCCGCAATTGGCGCCCTGATCAACAACAGCCGCCCCGCTGATGTCATCACTGTGTTTGAGCACCTGCAAAGCCAGGGGCGGGCCGACGATGTGGGTGGGCTGGTTTACCTCAACTCCTTGGCGCAGTACGTGCCCAGCGCCAGCAATATCCGCCGCTATGCGGAGATCGTGCGCGACCGCTCCATTTTGCGCAAACTGGTGACTGCCAGTGACGAAATCGCGACCAATGCATTCAACACCAAAGGTCGGCAGGTGTCAGAGATCGTTGACGAGTCGGAGCAAAAAATCTTCAACATCGGCGAGCAAGGCAAGCGCAATAGCGAAGGCTTTCAGGCCATGGATACGCTGGTCGTCAAGCTGCTCGACCGTGTGCAAGAGATGGCGGACAACCCTAACGACGTTACCGGCGTACCCACTGGTTTTTACGACCTAGACCGCATGACGGCCGGCTTGCAAGCGGGTGACTTGGTGGTGTTGGCGGCGCGCCCGTCTATGGGTAAGACCGCCTTGGCGATCAATATTGCCGAACATGTGGCGCTGAACGAAGGCCTGCCCGTAGCGGTATTTTCCATGGAAATGGGCGCGGCGCAGTTGGCAGTGCGTATCGTTGGTTCGATAGGCCGCATTGACCAAGGGCATCTGCGCACCGGCAAACTCACCGATGAGGAGTGGCCGCGTCTGTCGGAGGCGATTGAGAAGCTGCGTACCATTTCTCTGCATATTGACGAGAGTGCGGGCCTGACTTCGGGTGATTTGCGCTCCAGCGCGCGGCGTCTGTCACGCCAATGCGGGCAGTTGGGCTTGATCGTGGTGGACTATTTGCAGCTGATGAGCGGCAGCAGCGACGGTGAAAATCGGGCGACCGAACTGGGTGAAATTTCCCGGGGCCTGAAGATGCTGGCGCGTGAGCTCAAATGCCCGGTGATTGCGCTGTCGCAGCTCAATCGCAGCGTGGAGCAGCGCCCGGACAAGCGACCGATGATGAGCGATTTGCGTGAATCCGGCGCCATTGAGCAAGATGCTGACATCATCATGTTTATCTACCGCGATGAGTACTACACCAAGGAAGCCTGCAAGGAGCCAGGTGTCGCCGAAATCATCATCGCCAAGCAGCGTAACGGCCCCACTGGTACCGTCAAATTGGCATTCCTGCGCAACATCACTAAGTTTGAGAGCTTGGCCAGTGGCGGCGGCGGGGATTATTGATACCTCTTGTTCGCCGCAACCTGCGGCGAACCGCCTTTAAGCGGCCGATTTGCGTTCTTTAAAGCACTTCGCTGGCGAAATCCGCCAGTCGTGAGCGTTCGCCTCGCGCCAGGGTGATGTGACCACCGTGTGGCCAGCCCTTGAACCGGTCTACCGCAAAAGTCAGGCCCGAGGAGCCTTCCGTCAGGTAAGGCGTATCAATTTGCGCCAAATTACCCATGCACACGATTTTGGTGCCAGGGCCTGCACGCGTGATCAGTGTTTTCATCTGCTTGGGTGTGAGGTTTTGCGCCTCGTCGATGATCACGTACTTGTTCAAAAACGTGCGCCCGCGCATGAAGTTCATGCTCTTGATCTTGATCCTGCTGCGGATCAGCTCGCTGGTGGCCGCGCGGCCCCATTCGCCTGCGTTGGTATCGGTTTTGCCCAGGACTTCGAGGTTGTCATCGAGCGCGCCCATCCAAGGGCCCATTTTTTCTTCTTCGGTACCGGGCAAAAAGCCGATGTCTTCGCCCACGCTCACGGTGGCGCGGGTCACGATGATTTCGGTGTAGCGCCGGTCGTCAAGCACCTGCGTCAGACCTGCGGCCAGCGCCATCAGGGTTTTGCCGGTGCCCGCGGTGCCGGTCAGCGTCACGAAGTCCACTTCCGGGTCGGTCAGAAGGTTCATGGCGAAGTTCTGTTCGCGGTTGCGGGTGGTGACGCCCCAGACTGCGTTTTTCAGGTGGTTGAAGTCGCGCAGGGTTTTGAGTACTGCTGTGTTACCCCGGATTTCGGTCACGCGCGCGTACAAGCTGGGCTCGCCCGGAGACTCAAAGTACACAAACTGGTTGATCAGCATGCTGGGCACGGTGGGGCCATTGACCTTGTAAAAGGTGTTTTGCCCTTGTTGCCAGCTTTCCACGCTTTGGCCGTGGGTGGACCAAAAGTCCGCAGGCAGGGCCATCGCGCCGGAATACAGCAAGTCTCCATCTTCCAGGGTTTTGTCGTTTTGGTAGTCGTCGGTGGCCAGGCCCAAGGCGCGGGCCTTGACGCGCATATTGATGTCCTTGGACACCAGCACCACTTCGCGGGCGGGGTATTTTTTGCGCAGCGCTTCCACCACACCCAGAATCTGGTTGTCCGCCTTGCCTTGGGGCAGGCTGGTGGGCAGGCTGTAGTCCAGCGGCTGGGTCTGGAAAAGCAGTTTTCCTTTGGCCTCGCGCTGGCCGGTGCTGTTGAGTTCAAAGCCTTGGGCAATGTCCGCACCGGGTGCTCCGGCCAACGCGTCGAGCGTGCGGCTGGTTTGGCGGGCGTTGCGCGCCACTTCGGTCATTCCCTTTTTATGGCCATCGAGCTCTTCGAGCACGATCATGGGCAAAAAGATGTCGTGTTCTTCAAAGCGGAACAGGCACATCGGGTCGTGCATCAGCACATTGGTGTCAAGCACAAACAGCTTGGACGGGCCACTGCGTGCGGATTTGCGACTGCGCGGTGCAGCAGTTTGGGCCGCTTGCCTGGGGGCGAGGGGTGCGGCGCTGGCTGTCACGGCGACTGCCGCCGCAGGGCTGGGCGCCTGCGCTGGCGTGGCGCGCTTGGTCTCCACTTGAACTGCAGCCTCCGAGGCCGGCGCTTTGCTCAGCAACGCGGCCTGGCGGCCCGCTGCGGGACGTTTTTCCAGCTCGGTCGCGCTTTCCACCGCGGTGGTTTGGGCGCGCGCCGAAGCGGCTGCGGGTCGCTGCGACTGGCGCCCGGATTTCGGGGCTCCGTCAAAAGCCGCAGGTGTCAGTCGGTCAGCACGTTTGGTCGGCGCGGAAGGCAGGGGCATGGGTTGGAGCTCGTGAAAAAAATAAGTCAGAGGCAGACAAGGCGACCCGCAACAAAAAAAGGCCACCTTGCTATAAGGCGGCCTTTGGTGGTCGTGGGTCCGTGAAATTCAGTTCCATGCAAACATTATGCATGAGCCAAATGTCGGCGCAATGCACTAGGCATGCCCGCAAATGTGCGCGTTATACGGTCTCGTTAAGCGACTTGACGGCGGTCAAAACGTCTTCGACGTGGCCGGGTACTTTCAGACCGCGCCACTCTTCTTTAACCAGGCCATCGGCGCCTACCAAAAAGGTGCTGCGCTCAATGCCTTTGACTTTCTTGCCGTACATGATCTTGTTTTTGACCACACCAAACATGTGGCACATTTTTTCTTCGGTGTCGGCGATCAGCTCAAAAGGCAGCTCAAGCTTGGCCTTGAATTCGTCGTGCGACTTCATGTTGTCACGCGAAACGCCAAACACTTCTGCGCCTGCATCGACAAAATCTTGGTAATGGTCACGAAACTGCATGGCTTCGGTGGTGCAACCGGGGGTGTTGTCTTTCGGATAGAAAAACAGCACCAGGGTTTGGCCGGTATGCGAACTATTGGTGACCCGCAAGCCACCGGTGGCGTTGGCTTCGAATTCGGGTAGGGGCTTGTTGACAACGATCGCCATGGGGTATTGAATCTCTCGTGCTGGATGTGTCAGGCAAGTTGAGGAGCGGCACTCCTTTGTGCAGTGTGGCTCCCAACGTCAGCTGCGGATTTTACCCTGAAATCGGCGACCGTCTTGGCTTGTGCTGCGCCTTTTGCGTGCTAGACCAGCAGCGCTGCCACGACCTTGCGTCCTTCGCCCGCCAGGAAGTTGTAGGTCCGGCACGCGGCCTGTGTGTCCATGGTTTCCACCCCGATGCGCCGGGCGTACAGCGCCGCCAGCCACTGCGGATTGGCAAAGCGCAGGCGCGCGCCACTGCCAAACAATACGAGTTCCGCGTCCCACTCCAAGATGGGCGCAAAGTCTGCCGCCTCCAGCGTCTCAAAGCTGCGCCCGCTCCAGTCCAGGCGGTGGCCCATGCTGCTGAGAAGCAGGCTGCTGTGCGACGGTTCGCCGTTGACCGCGACCCAGCCTTCTCCATAGCCGGTGATGGTGGGGCCTTGGGTGCGGTCGGGTTGGAGTTTCATTGGAGTGCGGTCTGGCGTGTTGCGGGCGTGTTCGGGCACGGAATAGGTGCGGAACTGTGGTCAAATTATAGGTTTCGCGGCCCGCTATCTACCCTCTGGAGGGACTTTGAAACCCATTTACAAATCTGCCAAGCTGGCCAACGTCTGCTACGACATTCGCGGCCCCATCATGGACCGTGCGCGCCAGATGGAGGAAGAGGGACAAAAAATCATCAAGCTCAACATCGGTAATCTGGCGGTGTTTGGCTTCGACGCGCCTGAAGAGATTCAGCAAGACATGATTCGCAACCTGCCCAACTCGGCCGGTTACTCGGACAGCAAGGGCATTTTTGCGGCGCGCAAAGCGGTAATGCACGAGACGCAAAAGCAGGGCATCCGCGGCGTCACGCTGGATGATATTTACCTGGGCAATGGCGCCAGTGAATTGATCGTGATGGCCACCAACGGCTTGCTCGATGACGGTGACGAAATGCTCTTGCCCGCGCCCGACTATCCGCTGTGGACGGCGGCGGCCAGCCTCTCGGGCGGCACGCCCGTGCACTACTTGTGCGATGAGTCCAAGGGATGGATGCCCGACCTGGACGACATACGCGCCAAGATCACGGCGCGCACCAAGGCCATTGTGGTGATCAACCCCAACAACCCGACCGGCGCACTGTATTCGGACGAGCTGCTGCTGGCCATTGTGGCGATTGCGCGCGAACACGGGCTGGTGATTCTGGCCGACGAGGTCTACGACAAGGTGCTGTACGACGGCGCGCAGCACACCGCGATTGGTTCCTTGAGCGACGATGTGCTGACCCTCACCTTCAACTCCCTGTCCAAAAGCTACCGCTCTTGCGGTTACCGCGCGGGCTGGTTGGTGGTCTCGGGCGACAAGCGCCCGGCCAAGGACTACATCGAGGGCCTGAACATGCTCTCCAATATGCGCTTGTGCGCCAATGTGCCGGGCCAATACGCGATTCAGACCGCCTTGGGTGGCCACCAAAGCATTGATGAGCTGGTCCGTGAAGGCGGCAGATTGCGCCGCCAGCGTGATCTGGCCTATGAGTTGATTACCGCCATTCCAGGCGTGAGCTGCGTCAAGCCCAGCGCCGCCTTGTACATGTTTCCCCGGCTCGACCCGGTCGTGTATCCGATTGAGGACGACCAGTCCTTTTTCCTGGAGTTGCTGCAAGAAACCCGCGTGATGCTGGTGCAGGGCAGCGGCTTTAACTGGGCTCAGCCCGACCACTTCCGCATTGTGTTTTTACCGCACGAAGACGATTTGCGCGAGGCCATTGGCCGCGTCGCCAAGTTTTTGGAAGCCTACCGCAAGCGCCACAGCAACTAACGCAACAGCGCGCGCGGCCCTGCACGGGTTTGCGCGCCGGACCCCTGATTCATTTAAAGAAGAACTGTATGAAACCGATTCAAGTAGGCCTGTTGGGCATTGGCGTCGTGGGCTCGGGCACTTTCAACGTGCTCCAGCGCAACCAAAACGAGATTGAGCGCCGCGCTGGCCGTGGCATCGAGATCACCATGGTCGCTGACCTGGACACGGCGCGCGCGCGCGCCGCAGTGGGCCCCAACGTCACCGTGGTCAACGACGCCCGCGCCGTGATTGCCAACCCTGACATTGATATCGTCATTGAGCTGATCGGCGGCTACGGCATTGCCAGAACCCTGGTGCTTGAAGCCATTGCCGCAGGCAAGCATGTGGTGACCGCCAACAAAGCCTTGTTGGCGGTGCACGGCACTGAAATTTTTGCCGCAGCTTCGGCCAAAGGCGTGATGGTCGCGTTTGAAGCGGCCGTGGCCGGCGGCATTCCCATCATCAAGGCGCTGCGCGAAGGTCTGACGGCCAACCGCATTGAGTGGATTGCCGGCATCATCAACGGCACGACCAATTTCATCCTGTCCGAGATGCGCAGCAAGGGCCTGGACTTTGACGTGGTGCTCAAGGAAGCGCAACGACTGGGCTATGCCGAAGCCGACCCGACCTTTGACATCGAAGGCGTGGACGCCGCGCACAAGGCGACCATCATGTCGGCAATTGCGTTTGGCATTCCGGTGCAGTTTGACAAGGCCTACATCGAAGGCATTACCAAGCTCTCCAGTCAGGACATCAAATACGCCGAGCAACTGGGCTACCGCATCAAGTTGCTGGGCATTGCCAAACGCCGCCCTGAGGGCATTGAGCTGCGCGTGCACCCGAGCCTGGTGCCATCCAAGCGCCTGATTGCCAATGTGGAAGGCGCCATGAATGCGGTGATGGTGCAGGGCGACGCCGTAGGCACCACGCTGTACTACGGCAAAGGTGCGGGGTCCGAGCCCACGGCCAGCGCGGTGATTGCGGACTTGGTGGACATCACCCGCCTGCACACCGCCGACGCAGCCCAGCGCGTGCCGCACCTGGCCTTCCAGCCCAACGCCATGAGCGATTTGCGCATCCTGCCCATGGCCGATGTGGTGACCAGCTACTACCTGCGCCTGCGCGTGGCGGATCAGACTGGCGTGCTGGCCAAGGTCACGGGCATTCTGGCAGACGCCGACATCAGCATTGACGCCGTCTTGCAGCGCGAGGCCGACGAAGTGAGCGGCGAGGAGGCCAACCAAACCGACCTCATCATCCTCACCCACGACTGCGCCGAGGCGCGTATGGACGCGGCGCTGGTGCGCATGCAATCCCTGCCCACGGTGCTGCAAAGCATTGTGCGCATTCGCAAGGAAGAGCTGGCCTGATGCGTTACATCTCCACCCGCGCCACCGGCACGCACCCATCCGAGCCCAAACGCTTTTGCGAAATCTTGCTTGAGGGCCTGGCGCCCGACGGTGGCTTGTACCTGCCCGAGACCTATCCGCAAGTAGACGCGGCGACCTTGACCCGCTGGCGCGGTCTGCCGTACGCCGATCTGGCGTTTGAGATTTTGTCGCTGTACGTGGACGACATCCCGGCCGACGATTTGCGCGCCCTGTGCCGCAAGACCTATACCGAAGACGTGTTTGGCACAGCCGCCATCGTGCCCCTGACCCGGCTGGAAGATGGTTTGTACCTGGAGGCCTTGTCCAACGGCCCCACGCTGGCCTTCAAAGACATGGCCATGCAGTTGCTTGGCAACTTGTTTGAGTACGAACTGGCACGCCGCGGCGAACAGCTCAATATCTTTGGCGCCACCAGCGGCGACACCGGCAGCGCGGCTGAATACGCCATGCGCGGCAAAAAAGGCGTGCGCGTCTTCATGACCAGCCCGGACGGGCGCATGAGTCCCTTTCAGCAGGCGCAGATGTTCAGCCTGCTGGACGACAACATCTACAACATCGCCATCACCGGCGTGTTTGACGATTGCCAGGACCTGGTCAAGGCCGTGTCGGGCGACCTGGACTTCAAGCGCAAATACAAGATTGGCACCGTCAACTCCATCAACTGGGCGCGCCTCATGGCGCAGGTGGTGTACTACTTTGCCGGTTATTTGCAAGCAACACAAAACGCCCCCACGCTCCCCGCTGCGCGTGGTTCGCTGCCCCCCGAGGGGGCTGATTCGCCTTGGGGCGGCCCGGCGGCGAATCGTGACCTTCCTCAGGTGAGCTTCACCGTCCCCAGCGGCAACTTCGGCAACGTCTGCGCGGGCCACGTGGCGCGCATGATGGGTTTACCAATTGCGCAGCTGGTGGTGGCGACCAACGAAAACGACGTGCTCGACGAGTTTTTCCGCACCGGTGTTTACCGCGTGCGCGGCACGGCCGATACGCATGAAACCTCGAGCCCCTCCATGGATATTTCCAAGGCCAGCAACTTCGAGCGCTTTGTGTTTGACCTGCTCGGGCGCGACGGCGCACGCACCGCCGATTTGTTTGGCACGCAGGTGCCACGCCAGGGCCGTTTTGACCTGGGTGCCGATCCGGCGTTTGCCCAGGCGGCCAAGCGCTACGGCTTTGCCAGCGGCAAGAGCACGCACGCAGACCGCCTGGCCACGATCCGCGATACCTGGCAAAAATATGGCGTGGTCGTGGACACCCACACCGCCGACGGCCTGAAAGTGGCGCACGCGCACCGCCAAAGTGGCGTTCCCATGCTGGTGCTGGAAACCGCCTTGCCCATCAAGTTTGCCGCCACCATCGTCGAAGCCCTGGGACGCGAGCCCGAGCGCCCGGCCAAGTTTGCCGGTATTGAGGCCCTGCCGAAAAAAGTGCGCGTGATGGCGCCTGATGTGCAGGCCATCAAAGACCTGATCGCTCAGGCCTGCGACTAAACCCCACTTCAACACCATGAGCACGCCACCCGCCCGTAAACCCCTGTTGCCGCTCGACGTGGCGCTCACCCAGCTGCTGGGTGCGCTGGCCGATCGCGCGCTGGCCACCGAACGGGTGTCCACCTTTGACGCCGACGGCCGCGTGCTGGCGCAAGCGGTGGTCTCCGCGCTGCAGGTGCCGCCGCAAGACAACAGTTCCATGGACGGTTATGCCGTGCGCGTGTCGGACGTGGCTTCGGGCGCCGCCTTGCCGGTCTCGCAGCGCATCGCTGCAGGTGCCAGTGGTGTGCCGCTGGAAGCAGGCACCGTGGCACGCATCTTTACCGGGGCGCCCATTCCGCGGGGTGCGGACGCGGTGGTCATGCAGGAAGACTGTTCGGAGCTGCCTGCCAGTGACGCCTCCAGTGGCCGCGCCGCTATTTTGGTGAACACGCAGCCGCAGATGGGCCAATGGATTCGCCGCCAGGGCGAGGACGTCACCCTGGGCCACGCCGTCTTGCACGCAGGCCAGCGCCTGGGGCCTGCGGCCTTAGGGCTGGCCGCCAGCGTGGGCATGGCGCAGTTGCAGGTAGCGCGTCGGCCGCGGGTGGCCTTGTTTTCTACCGGAGACGAGCTCGTCATGCCCGGTCAGGTCGCCCCCGAGCACATGGCGCCCGGTGCGATTTACAACTCCAACCGCTTCTTTTTGGCCAGCCTGCTGCGCCGCATGGGCTGCGAGGTCACCGACCTTGGCATCGTGCCCGACCAGCTCGACGCCACCGTGGCCGCCTTGCGCGGGGCGGCGCAGGCGCATGACGTGATTCTGACCAGCGGCGGCGTGTCGGTGGGGGAAGAAGACCACATCAAACCCGCCGTGCAGGCCTTGGGCACGCTCGATCTATGGCAAATCGCGATCAAACCCGGCAAACCTTTTGCCCATGGGCGCATTGGGCCATCGCACTTCATTGGCTTGCCGGGAAACCCGGTTTCGAGTTTCATGACTTTTTTGCTGCTGGTGCGGCCCTTTTTGCTGCGCCTGCAAGGCGTGGCAGACGTGGCGCTGCCCCGGCAAACCTTGCGCGCCGACTTTGCCTGGCCGCGGGCGGACAAGCGCCAGGAGTTTTTGCGCGTGCGGCGCAACGCGGCGGGCGGTCTGGATCTGTTCCCCAACCAAAGCTCCGGTGTGCTGAGTTCGGCCGTGTGGGGTGACGGCTTTGTGGACAACCCAGCCAGCCAGACGATTGCGCCGGGTGACCTGGTG
Organism: Burkholderiales bacterium; assembly: GCA_947448105.1. Lineage (GTDB taxonomy): Bacteria > Pseudomonadota > Gammaproteobacteria > Burkholderiales > Burkholderiaceae_C > Allorhodoferax. The sequence goes on along the minus strand of CANFNE010000017.1, from coordinate 7,866 downwards.
CGCTTTGTCGCCTTTAACGAGCTGCTGGCCTGAGCCGCAAACCGCCAACCACCATGCAAGTCCACATCAAATACTTTGCCTCCATCCGCGAGGCCATGGGCTGCGGCTCCGAGTCCTGGGACACCAGCGCCTCCACGCTGGGTGAATTGCGCCAAGCCTTGGTCGCGCGTGACCCAGGTGATGCGCACCCGCTGGCCGCAGGCCGCGCGGTGCGCATTGCGCTGGACCAGCTCATGTGCGAGGAAGACGCCTTGCTCACGCCCGGTTGTGAAGTGGCTTTTTTTCCGCCGGTGACGGGTGGCTGAAACCATGGCGCAAACCACGCCCCGCGTTCGGATTCAGCACGGCACCTTTGACGTGTCGCAAGAAATTGCCGAGTTGCAGGCGGGCGACCCCCGCGTGGGCGCGGTGTGTACCTTTTTGGGCACGGTGCGTGACCGCAATGTGCAAGGCGCGGCGCACGCCGCCAGCGTGCAGTCGCTCGAACTCGAGCACTACCCCGGCATGACCGAAAAGTCGATTGAAACCATGATTGACGCGGCGCACCGCCGCTTTGACATTTTTGGCGCGCGGGTGGTGCACCGGATTGGCGTGCTGGCCCCCACCGAGCCGGTGGTACTGGTGGCGGTGACGTCGGCACACCGGGGCGAGAGTTTTCAGGCCTGCGAGTTTTTGATGGACTACCTCAAAACCCAGGCGCCCTTCTGGAAAAAAGAGCAAACCCCCCAAGGCGCGCATTGGGTCGATGCCCGTGTGTCCGACGATGCGGCATTGGCGCGCTGGGGTATTTCGGCGCGCAACGCTTAAGCGCCGCGTGCCGGGGCCGCACTCGCGCTAGGCGCTAAGCCCAGCGCTTTGAAATCCAAGACCTGCGTTAGTGCGTGTAACTGCGCGGTGGCCTGTCAGAGCCAGGTACATCGTCTTCGCCGGGGTGGACGGTCGCCTGCGCCGAAGCGGGCGTCGCCGCAGCCAGTCGCCACTGCGCGTTGTTGACCGCTTTTTGCAAGAGGTGCAAAAGACCATGCACCAAGGGCGGCTGCATGTGCAAGGTGCACGAGCGCGCGGCCACGCCGGCGTCGCCTGCATCCTGAAACACCATTTGCACGCCGTTTTTATGTTGAACCTGCAGCGTGATGTCGGTCACGATCAGCGGCGCTGAACCCAGAGGGAGTGACTTGCTTTGGGTGGAAAACGGGGTCGTCAAGTCGGCTTTTTGCAGAAAATCGTCGTGCTTGAGTTCCACCAGCAGCGCATGGGCCTGCGCGTCGGCCAGCGCCACCGACGCGTTGCGCGACTCCATCTTGGCAATGGTGTGCTCCAGCGGCGCCACCAGCTTGAGCGCGATGCGCCGCGTCAGCCACAGACGTATCTCTTGCGCGTCCTGGGTGTTGACCCGCATGAGCAGGCGGTCCTGGCGTTCGTCAAACAACACGCTGAGTTGGTGAATGTTCATGCGCTTGATTCTAGACAAGGGCACTTGCCGCCCTCACCTTGAAAATCGGGCTATGCCCCCAAGCTGTGGCCCAACGGAGAAATTTATGCGCATAGACAAACTGACGACCAAATTCCAAGAAGCCCTGTCCGACGCCCAAAGCTCAGCCCTGGGCCAAGACCACGCCTATATCGAGCCCGCCCACGTGGTGGCCGCCATGCTGCGCCAGGAAGACGGGCCCAAAGCCTTGCTGCAGCGTGCCGGCGTCAATGTGCAAGCGCTTTTGGCTGCGGCAGACGCCGCCATGAAAAAGTTGCCTGAAGTGCAGGGCCAGGAGCAGGTGCAAGTGGGGCGCGACATGGTCAGCCTCTTGCAGGCGGCGGAAAAAGAGGCCATCAAGCGGGGCGACCAGTTTGTGGCGGGTGAGTTGTTCATGCTCGCCCTGAGCGAGGCCAAGTCCGACTTTGCCAAGCAAGTGCAGGCTCTGGGCCTGACGCGCAAAAGCCTGGACGCTGCGATCGTGGCGGTGCGCGGCGGGCAAAACGTGGACAGCGCCGACGCCGAAGAGCAGCGCGAGTCTTTGAAAAAATACTGCGTGGACCTGACCGAGCGCGCCCGCATGGGCAAGCTTGATCCGGTGATTGGCCGCGACGACGAAATCCGCCGCGCCATCCAGGTGCTGCAACGCCGGACCAAGAACAACCCGGTGCTCATTGGCGAACCCGGCGTTGGCAAAACCGCGATTGTCGAAGGTCTGGCCCAGCGCATCGTGGCCGGTGAGGTACCCGATTCACTCAAGGGCAAGCGCGTGCTGTCGCTGGACATGGCTTCGCTCCTGGCTGGCGCCAAGTTTCGCGGCGAGTTTGAAGAGCGCCTGAAAAACGTGCTCAAAGACCTGGCCAAGGACGAGGGCCAGACCATTGTCTTTATCGACGAGCTGCACACCATGGTGGGTGCGGGCAAGGCCGAAGGTGCGATGGATGCGGGCAATATGCTCAAACCCGCGCTGGCGCGGGGCGAGCTGCATTGCGTGGGCGCCACCACCCTGGACGAATACCGCAAGTACATCGAAAAAGACGCGGCGCTGGAGCGCCGTTTCCAAAAAATCCTGGTGGGCGAACCCACCGTCGAAGCCACGGTGGCCATTCTGCGCGGCCTCAAAGAGCGCTACCAGGTGCACCATGGTGTCAATATCACCGACCCGGCTATCGTGGCCGCGGCCGAGCTCAGCCACCGCTACATCACCGACCGCTTTTTGCCCGATAAGGCGATTGACCTGATCGACGAGGCGGCGGCCAAAATCAAGATTGAGCTCGACTCCAAGCCCGAAGTCATGGACAAGCTCGACCGCCGCCTGATTCAGTTGCAGATTGAGCGCGAAGCGGTAAAGAAGGAAAAAGACGAAGCCTCGCTCAAGCGTTTTTCGCTCATCAACGAAGAAATCACCAGCCTCCAAAAAGAAATTGCCGACCTGGACGAAATCTGGAAGGCTGAAAAAGCCACAGCCCAGGGCAGCGCGCAAGTGCGCGTGGAAATCGACACCTTGCGCCAGCAGATCGAAACCCTCACCCGCAAGGGCGATCTGGCCAAAGTGGCCGAGCTGCAATACGGCAAGCTGCCTGAACTGGAAAAGCGCTTGAAAGACGCCCAGGACACCGAAGCCGGTCGCGCCAAGGGCGGCGAGGGCGTGGCGCCGCAACTCTTGCGCACCCAGGTGGGCGCCGAAGAAATCGCCGAAGTCGTGGCCCGCGCCACCGGCATTCCGGTGTCCAAGCTGATGCAGGGCGACCGCGAAAAACTGCTGCTCATGGAAGGCCGCTTGCACGACCGCGTGGTGGGCCAAAACGAGGCGATTGCCGCCGTGTCCAACGCCATCCGCCGCTCGCGCTCGGGGCTTTCTGACCCCAACCGCCCCACGGGCTCTTTCTTGTTCCTGGGCCCCACCGGCGTGGGCAAGACGGAGCTGTGCAAGGCACTGGCCGGGTTTTTGTTTGACAGCGAAGACCACCTGATCCGCATCGACATGAGCGAGTTCATGGAGAAGCACTCGGTGGCGCGGCTCATCGGCGCGCCTCCCGGTTATGTGGGTTACGAAGAGGGTGGCTATCTGACCGAGGCGGTACGCCGCAAGCCCTACAGCGTGCTGCTGCTCGACGAGGTGGAAAAAGCCCACCCCGATGTGTTCAATGTGTTGTTGCAAGTCCTCGACGACGGCCGCCTGACCGACGGCCAGGGCCGCACCGTGGATTTCAAAAACACCATCATCGTGATGACCAGCAACATCGGCTCGCACCTGATCCAGAGCATGGTCGGTCAGGACAGCGAAGACATCAAGGAAGCGGTGACGGGCGAGCTGAAAAACCATTTCCGCCCCGAGTTTTTGAACCGCATCGACGAGACCGTGGTCTTCCATGCCCTGGACGCCAGCCACATCGCCAGCATCGCCAAGATCCAGTTGCAAACCCTGGCAAGCCGCCTGGAGCGCATGGACTTCCTCTTGCAGGTGTCCGATGCCGCAGTGGCCGAACTGGCCAAGGTGGGCTTTGACCCTGTGTACGGTGCGCGACCGCTTAAACGGGCGATTCAGCAGCGGCTGGAAAACCCGCTGTCCAAGCTCTTGTTAGAGGGCCGCTTTTTGCCCAAGGACGTGATTGTGGTGGACGTGGACCCGATTCGGGCACCGGGCCAGTTTGCGTTCAGCAAGGGGGACTGATACCGCTGTGGCGACAGGCGCCGGACCTTCGCAGGTTGCGCGCCTCAGCGCACCGGTGTGACCTTGACTTCGCCGTTGACGCGCCGGGCGCCATCAAAGCGCTTGGCCCAGTAGGAGCCGCCCATGTCCTCCACGCGCACTTCTGCGCCCGGTTTGGGGGAGTGGATGAACTTGCCGTTGCCCACGTAGATGCCGACGTGGCTGAAGGCGTGGCGCATGGTGTTGAAAAACACCAAGTCGCCGGGGCGCAGTTCAGAGCGGTCAATCGTCTGGGTGGCGGCGGCTTGTTGCGCCGCGTTGCGCGGCAACACCAGGCCGACGGTCTGCTCGAACATGGATTTGACGAAACCGCTGCAGTCAAAGCCGGTTTCGACCGAAGTTCCACCGCGCTGGTAGGGTACGCCCAAGAAACCCATGGCGCCTACGACCAGGTCGGAGGCCTGGGCGCTGACCTGGTTGCTGGCCTCACTCATGCGCGCCAGAAATCCTTTTTCATGGAGAAAATTGGTCAAATCATCGGCAGGCGGCGTGTTTTGCGCGGCTGCACCCAGGCTGGCAAAAGCCAGAGAGCAGGCAAGGAGTGATGTCAAGCGCATCCCTGGAGCTTAGATTCGAAGGGGGTTGTTGTCAAGGTGCTTTACACGTGGGCGCGTGCTAAGTGCTTGATCTACTTGAATAATTTTGGAATTACCTCGGTCTGGCAGCGCGTATTCGCATCACCTGGCGCGCAGTGGTTATGCTCCCAGCCGTCTTAAGAAGGAAAGAAGAAACATGCTGCTCGACGCCGATGACAGCCAGCTGGTGCTGGTGGATTACCAAATCAAACTCATGCCCGCCATGCTGGACGCGCCCGCCGTGATGGCCAACGCGGTGCGCCTGGCGCGCCTGGCCGCGCTCATGTCTGTGCCGGTGGTGCTGACCGAGCAGGCGCCGTCCAAGCTGGGCGCCACCGTGGCCGAGCTTGCAGCCGCGCTGCGTGCCGATACGCCTCCTGCGGCAGTACGTACGCTGGCCAAAATGCAGTTCAGCGCAGTCGAAGAAGGTCTGGGCGACTGGCTGCGCCCGCCCCCCAAGCCGGTGCAAGGCAATGCGCGCAGCCTGCCCAAGCACCTACAAAAGGCGTCTGCTGACGCCGAATCCCGCGCCACCATCGTGCTGGCCGGGTGCGAAGCCCATGTTTGCCTGTTGCAAACCGCGCTGGACTTGCTGGAGGACGAATTTGAAGTTTGGGTGGTGACCGACGCCTGCAGTTCGCGCACCGAGCGCAACCGCGACGCCGCCTTCGACCGCCTGGCCGGCGCTGGCGCCGAGCTGGTCACGACCGAGATGGTGGCTTTTGAGTGGCTGCGCAGCGCCGAGCATCCGGCGTTTCACGACGTGCAGGCTTTGGTGAAGTAGCGAAAGTGGCAAGGCGGGCGAGGGGCGCGCCACCCGAGTCAGTCTCTTGCAAGTTGGCTGCTCATAATTATGAATTCAGTTTTAGACTGATTTCAGGACCCGCTTGGAGACCATAAATATGACCAGCTACGCCGAGTTTCACCGCCGTTCCATCGAAGACCGCGACGGTTTTTGGGCCGAACAAGCCCAGCGCATCGAGTGGCACACGCCGCCCACCCAAATTTGCGACTACAGCAACCCGCCGTTTGCGCGCTGGTTTGTGGGCGGCACCACCAACCTGTGCCACAACGCGGTGGACCGCCATCTGAAAGACCGCGCCGCGCAAAACGCGCTGATTGCGGTGTCCACCGAGACCAACACCGAGCGCGCCTACACCTTTACCGAGCTTCACCGCGAGGTGCAATGCATGGCTGCGTCTCTCTTGGGCCTGGGTGTCAAAAAAGGCGACCGCGTGTTGATTTACATGCCCATGATTGCCGAGGCCACGTTTGCCATGTTGGCTTGCGCCCGCATTGGCGCGGTGCATTCGGTGGTGTTCGGCGGTTTTGCGGCTGGTTCATTGGCCACGCGCATCGAAGACGCGTCTCCCACCGTCATCGTGAGCGCCGAGGCCGGTTCGCGCGGCGGCAAGGTGGTGGAATACAAGCCCCTGCTGGATGAGGCGATTGCCACCTCCAGCCACAAGCCGGTCGCCGTGCTGATGGTGGACCGCAAGCTCGCCGCCATGAACCTGGTGGCTGGCCGCGACCACCTGTGGGCCGACCTGCGCCACCAGCACCGTGACGCGGTGGTGCCCTGCGAATGGGTGGAATCCACCCACCCCAGCTACACCCTGTACACCAGCGGCACCACCGGCAAACCCAAAGGCGTGCAACGCGACACCGGTGGCTACACCGTCGCGCTGGCCGCCAGCATGGACACCATTTTTTGCGGCAAGCCGGGTGAAACCTATTTCTGCACCAGCGACATCGGCTGGGTGGTGGGCCACAGCTACATCGTCTACGGCCCGCTGATTGCGGGCATGGCCACCATTCTTTATGAGGGCCTGCCTATCCGCCCGGACGGCGGCATCTGGTGGAGCTTGGTGGAAAAGTACAAGGTCACCGTGATGTTCAGCGCACCTACTGCGATTCGCGTGCTCAAAAAGCAAGATCCCGAGCTGCTCACCAAGTACGACCTCAGCAGCCTGCGCGCGCTGTTTTTGGCGGGTGAGCCCCTGGACGAACCTACCGCGCAGTGGATTAGCGCCGGTTTGGGCAAAGCCATCATCGACAACTACTGGCAGACCGAAAGCGGCTGGCCGATTCTGACCATTGCCAACGGGGTGGAAAAAGCGCAGAGCAAATTTGGCAGCCCCGGCGTGGCCATGTACGGCTACAACGTCAAGCTGATTGACGAAAACACGGGCGACACGCTGATGGGCGCCGACCAAAAAGGCGTGCTCACCATCGAAGGCCCGCTGCCCCCGGGCTGCATGCAAACTGTGTGGCGCGACGACGCCCGCTTCGTCAACACCTACTGGAAAAGCATTCCCGGCAAGCTGGTCTACAACACCTTTGACTGGGCGACCCGCGACCAGGACGGCTACTACTTCATCCTGGGCCGCACCGACGACGTGATCAACGTGGCCGGCCACCGCCTGGGCACGCGCGAAATTGAGGAAAGCATCTCAGGCCACCCCAATATCTCGGAAGTGGCGGTGGTGGGTGTGGCCGACAACCTCAAAGGCCAGGTGGCCATGGCGTTTGCCATTGTCAAAGACGCCAATAGCCTGCCGGATGACGCAGCGCGCGCCAAGTTGGAGGCCGAAATCATGAAGCTGGTGGACCATTCCATCGGCGCCATCGGCCGCCCCGCGCGGGTGCGTTTCGTCACCGTGCTGCCCAAAACCCGCAGCGGCAAGCTGCTGCGCCGCGCCATCCAGGCCGTCTGCGAGGGGCGCGACCCCGGCGACCTGACCACCATGGAAGACCCGACCGCCTTGCAACAAATCAAGGACATGGTCACACACGCCACCTAACATCGCCCAGCCGCTCGGCTTGTCCGTAAGTTTGCTGCCGACGTTCGGTGGCAAAATGCGCGTTGTTACTTAGGCCCCTTCCTGCCGCAGTCGCATCCGCCAACCGGTCAAGCCGTGGAGCGGAAGGTACATCAACCAGCTTATGTTTCCCCGAGGGAAACGGAGGTCAGCGAAAAATGAGCACGACAAACACTGTCTACACCGCCTACCAAGGCAACACCTTTCTCTTCGGCGGCAATGCGCCCTATGTCGAAGAGATGTACGAAAACTACCTGGCCAACCCCGGCAGCGTGCCCGACACCT
>CANFNE010000016.1 GCA_947448105.1 Burkholderiales bacterium | reverse complement strand
GCGCGGACGGCGTGTACCTCCAGGTCATGGGCCAGTGGGTTCGGGTGGTGTCGGTCAGCAACACCAGTGGCACTGCCACGGTGGTCGAGGGTTATGCCGGCATTGGCGCCATCGCAACAGATGACCCGGTAGAGGTGCACGGCGTATGGACGCAGGACGCCGCCAAGGGAATTGCCGTACTCGTGGCATCGCGGATTGAAAAAATGTCGGTTTCCTATGCGCCACTGATCAGCGGCAAGGTCACAGCGGTGAACCAAGGCACCTTCACGCTCAACGACAGTGGCGTGGTCATTGATGCCGGATCGTCGCCCCCCATGCCGGTAGGTAGCCAGGTGACGGTGTGGTTAAGCCAATGGTCTGGCGCTTCCCGAATCCAGCAGGCCGCACGCACCAAGGACGCCGCCCCCGTACCTGCTGGCACCCAGTTGCTGCGCCTTGATGTGATTGCTGCGGCATCCGACGTGGCGGGTGGTCAACTGCGGGCCCAAGGCAGGCCTATCGCGGTGCCTGCGAACTTGCAAAGCCAATTTCCCAACAGCCCCGCGCCGCTCTTATTGGAAGCCACACTGCAAAACGGCGTCTGGACGGCCACCGCCTTGCGCGTGCGCAACACCGCGCAAGACCTGGGGGGCGAAATCTTGCTCAAGGGCGCCGTCCCCTGGGACGCCAAAGCCCAAAGCCTGACCCTGCGTGAGGCTACCGTGGCCATAGGAAGTGCGACGGTGATCAGCGGGACCTGCCCCCAAAACGGACAAATGGTTTTCTTAGAAGTGCATGCGCTGCGCGGTCCGCCCGGAACGACGCCTGTGGCGACCAGCATCAATTGCCCAAGCACCGTGCCTGGCGACAGCGTCATACGCCAAGGAGGTTTTGTGCAAAGCATGGCGTCCGATGGCAAGAGCCTTTCAGTGCTGTTCGATGGCCAGACCAGTCCCTTGACCCTGGTGTATTTCGACGGTTCTATTGCGCCGTCCACCAAGCAACTCGATACCTTGCGCCTGGACCACGTGCATGTCGACGTGGAGTACCAGGTGGTCGCTGGGCGCAACCAGTTGCGCTCCATCACACCACCGCCCCCGCCATCCGCTCCCTGAAGCACAAACCCTTTACCTGGAGATATTCCCGATGAAAACTGCCGCTTTTTATGTGCCACCCCTTGTTCCGCGCAAGCGCAGCGCATCTGCCTATGCGGCAGCGTTGGCTTTGATCGCCAGCAATGCTTTGGTGCTTTGTAGTGCGCTGGCCGCACCTCCACCCCCACCCCCTGCGGGTGGCCCACCTGGTGGACCACCTCCCGGCGCACCCAGGCCTGCGATGCCCGCGCCCAAGGCGCCAGCAGCCGCGTCCACGATCACTACAGCAGCAGCCCAGCCGACGGTCCAGTCCGCCAAGCCCCTGGCCGCCGCGAGCGCACCTGCGCCAGCAGCCTCCAAGCCGGTGACTGCCACAGCCCCGGCACGCAGCGCCTTGCAGGACTTGGGTGAAAAGATATTTAACGACACCAACCTGTCCGAGCCGCGCGGCACCGCGTGCGCCAGCTGCCATGCGCAGGCCACGGGCTTTGCCAATCTCAACGGATCGCGCTTCGGCGTACCGCAGGGCAGCCGGCCCCATGTTTTTGGCACCCGCGCCGTCATCCACAACTCCTACAGCAGCTTCACGCCTGCCTTTGGTTTTCGCGTGCGCGATGGTGACGTTGATCCGGTCGGCGGCTTGTTTTGGGACGGTCGGGTGGATACCCTGGCACAGCAGGCACAAGGTCCGTTTCTCGCGGCCCTGGAGATGAACAACAAGGACGCAGCCAGCGTGGTGGCGAAAATCGCCGCCTCCGGCTATGCCAGCCAAATGCGAACCGTCTTTGGGGCAGACGTCTTCAAAGACTCTGCCAAAGCCTTTCAACGGGTTAGCGAGGCCATTGCGGCGTACGAGACCACGGCTAAGTTTCAGTCGTTTTCTTCGCGTTACGACCAGTTTGTCGCTGGCAAAGCCCAGCTCACGCCCACCGAGACCAGCGGCATGAACCTGTTCATGGATGCAAAAAAGGGCAACTGTGCGAGCTGCCACACCATGAACCCCAAGGCCAGCGGTCCGACCGACAACCTGTTTACCGACTTCGGGCACTACGCCACCGGTATTCCGCGCAACATGAGCATCCCCGCCAACGCCAATCCTTCGTACTTCGATCTGGGGCTGTGCGGGCCGCAACGCACGCGCCCAGCGCTGAGCGCGAATGTCCCAGCGGGCGTGAGCGTAGAAAAATTCTGTGGCACTTTCAAAATGCCTTCCCTGCGCAACGTGGCGCAGCGCCAGGTATTTATGCACAACGGATTTTTTAAGAATCTGCGCGACGTGGTGAGCTTTTATTCCAGCCGCAACAGCGACCCCAAGCGCTGGTATGGCTCTGCCGAAGTGGCCAATGATTTGCCTGTGGCCTACCTGGCCAATATCGTGAGTGACCGGGCCCCCTTGGACCGAGCCGCGTCGGCCGGGCCGGCGCTGACCGAGCGTGAGATTGACGACGTACTGGCCTTCCTCAAGACCTTGAGTGATCAATTGCCGCCTTCTCCCGGCGGCCCCGCGCCAGGCCCCGCCCCAGTCCAGGTTGGAATGAACCCCTTTGCCAGCATGCCACCCCCACCTCCACCACCGCCAAGGCCCGCCGCGCGCTAGAGGGTGCGTGGACTCTGCGCCGGGCCCGGTGGTGCGGCGCACCAGGTTCCCTATTCGTGCGGGAAAACGCTACGAAGCGACTTCAGCAGGCAAAGCCACGACAAAGGTTCACGTCTGCCCCTCTTTGCCATCGCAAATTTGGTTTTGAAATATTTTTTTGCTAAGGTTATAAGTAGATATTTTCAGTCCCGCACTTTTAACAAAATGTTAGGCCTATAAAAGTGCATTGGTGCCGCGGTTAGAAAATAGTCTTTTAGATATACGATAGAATTTAATTGCCTCAAAATTGATTAGGAGTTCAGACATGTCAGGTTCAGGTTTTCACGTTCATGGCCCCCACGACCACGAGTTAGAGCACGCAGCACAACACGGGGATGGCCATCAAGACAGCAATAACATGACAAGCCAGATTGCTTTGTTTACTGCAATGATCGCTACGGTGGGCGCATTATTTGGGTATATGGGCGGTGCCACCCAAGCCAATGCAGGCCTGTACAAAAACAATGCAGCCATTAAAAAGACCGAAGCCGCCAATCAGTGGAGTTATTTCCAAGCCAAAAGTACCAAGCAAAGCCTGAACGAATTGGCTTTAGATTTGGCGCCTGCGGGCAAAAAAGAGTTTTACGAAGCCGAGATCAAACGCTACAAAGAAGAAAAGACCGAGATCAAGGCCAAGGCCGAACAATTGGAGGCGCAGTCTCTTGACTGGGATAATAAATCCGATGCAGAGATGCACCAGCACCACCGCTGGGCGCAGGCCACCACCGTCTTGCAAGTGTCCATTGCGCTGGCCGCAATTGCACTGTTGACCCGCAGAAAGTGGCTCAAAATCGGGATGTTCTTTGCCGGCGCCATCGGTATTACCGTAGGTTTCTTGGCGATCGCCCACCTGTAGCGGTCTAGCGCCGGCGCCGTCTTACGGGCCCACTCTTGGCGCTTGCCCACTCCCTGTTAACCACTTGACGTTTCCCCATGAAAATAAAATCCAATCCTTGGGTCATTACCGGACTTATTCTCATCGCCTTGTTGGTGGCAAGTTTTGTGGGCGTGTCGGCCTACAAAACCAAAACCGACCACATCGTCGAGTTAGCGGAATCGAACTTTAAGAAGTTTGAGGTTATTTTTGAGGAGTTGGTGAAAAGCCGATACCGTGCAATGGGTCTGGGCGCCGACGTGCTGCTGCTAGACGACGAACTCATAAATGCCTTTGAGCGACGTGACCGCAAAAAAACAGCCCAAAATCTGGACGAGTTTTATGAGTCTGTACGCAAGCGCCACGACCTGACCCAGGTTAATTTGTACATCCCCCCGGCGACGCTGTTTTATCGCGCACACCAACCCGAACTGGCACAAATGGACATGTCCAAGGTTCGCCACGCGGTGGTCGAGGTTTCGAAAAAGCAGCAGCGCCTGATGGTTGTGGAAACCGGCGCAGGGGGTGTGGTGGGCATACGCGCTTTGGTGCCAGTGTTCAAGGACGAAGCGTTTCAGGGAACCATCGAATTCGTGACGAGTTTCCACTACCCCCTGGAAGAAGCCGCAGACAGGACCGATATGGGTTGGGCCTTTGGAATAACCGAGGAGGTATGGAAAAATACCGAACGCCCCAGTGACGACAAGATTGATATTAAAAAGGGCGACGATATTTATTTCGAGTACAGCGACTCTGCCACCCAGAATATGATCCGCGTGGCAGATTTCGACCCGCGCGCAACTAAATTTATTATTACTGACGCGGGTGAGAAAAAGGTTTTCATCCATACCCTCAAAGTGCCCAGCTTCAACGGCGAGCCGGTCGTGACAGTCGCGGTGATCGGTGATTTGACCGCAAAATTTGCCGCCGCCACGGTGGATGCATGGATTCGATTCACCATTGCTTTTGTGCTGCTGTCTTTGTTGTTCGTGGTCGGTTACGTCAAACTCGATGCGATCCGCGCAGGCATGATGGGCTCCTTCGGCGCACAGCGCCAAATGATGGAAACCCAAATCGCGCTAGGCCAGCTTGCCATAGAAAAGGTCAAGCACCTTGACGCGGTCAAGCGCCGATTTTTCGCGCAACTGATGTCCTCTATCAGTGAACCCCTGCTGGCAATTACCGGGCAGCTCAAAACGGCTGCGCGCGTCCTGGGTGAGGGCGACATTGCCGCTCCGCGCCAGAACCTGGCATTTGCGCTGGCGGAGTCCGAGAATCTGATGCGCTTGGTGGGCGACTACGCGCAGATCGAAGTGTTTCGCCAGGGTTTGTCCCAATCCAGTAGCACGCTGATGTCGGTTGCCGCGTCCATGGAGCGCTTGCAAGCGGATGTTGCGCTGTACCAGAGATTTCCGCAGTTCCACGTCAAAACCCAGATGGAGGCGAACCTTCCCGCGACCCGGGGTGAGCCGGCCTTGGTCGAAAAAGCCCTGTTCAACCTGGTTGCTTACGCGGCCCAGTTGTCGGGGCAGGGTGAGGTGCTGTTGTCGCTTAGCCAGGACAGCGACAAATGGTTGCTGATCAGTCTGCGCGGGACCGCCTTTGCCGGCGCCAACGCGCCAAGCGAAAAATTGCTGGACGAGAGCCGCCAATTTTTAGAAAAGATGGCAGCGGGCTTGTCACCGGAGGGTGCGAACAAAAGTTTGATAGGGCTGGTGTTGGCGCGTTTGATCGTCGAGCACTTTGGTGGAAGTCTGGACGTATCGGGCAGTGATGCGCCTGGATTTATCGTCCGCTTGCCCGCCTCCATGTAACACGATTCACGCAGGTGCTGGTTATGAAAAAAAGTTACCGAGGCTTGGTCATTGCGATTGTGGTGCTCATCGTTCTGAGTAATCTCACCGAGGGTTTTATTGAGCCTATCGCCTATGTTCTCCAAACAACGGGTACGGCAGTTTGGGAGTATGTGGCGGGCGCTGCAGCGCTGATTTTTACCTTGCTGGTCTCTCGCTTTATAAAACAAGAGTTCATCCATGGTTACGTCGAGCGCACCATAGAAACCAAGGTGCCGCAGCTCATCGGCACCATCACTTCAGGCGTGGTCATTTTTATTGGATGCTGCCTGATTTTGTCGCTGGTATTTGGGCGCAATATCTCTACCTTGTTGGCGGCACTGGCAGGTTCGGCGGCCTTGTTGGGTTTCGCACTGAAGGATTTTGCCGTGGCATTGTTTGCCGGCATTATTTTGAACCTGGAAAAAAGCTTTCAAGTCGGAGATGTGGTGCGTATTGGGGACAAGCAGGGTTTTGTCGACCAAATCACCTGGCGCAATACCATTTTGCATACGGCAGACCGGGTGATCACCATCCCCAACGTGAGCATCATGAAGCAGGCAATTCAAAACCTGTCCACGGCTGCCAATGTGACCCGCCGGTCTGTGGAAATTACCATTGACTACGACATCTCGGTGGAGAGCGTTGAGCGTATTTTGTATGCCGGCGTTCTCGGCGCGGCGGGCATTAAACAAGAAAAACCCCCGAACATCTTTGCACGCAAGATGACACAAGACGGCATTTTGTATGAGGTGCAGTACTTCATTTCTAACAAAACAAATGGTTTGAAGGCGGATCACGCCATCATCAAAAATATTCTCGAATCCATGCGCCGCTCGGACATCTCGGTTGCGCTGCCACGACACGGCGTGGTTGAGGGGATGGCCCGCAGCAAAATTTCCAATCGTTCTTCTGACCTGTTCCACCTGATCCAGCAGGTGCGTCTCTTCCGCAATTTTTCGGACCCATGGTGCTTGGAGATCATGGATCTGCTGATCGCGCACAGATTCCCGGCAGGCGCACAGGTCGTGCAGCTCGGTGAACTCCGGAATTCGCTTTTTATCGTTGCCGAAGGGCGCGTCAAGCGCCAAGGCTTGGACCAGGAAAATCAAACCAAGGAGGAGTTTTTTGTATCGACGGAGTTTTTCGGCCGACGCGCCTTGATCGCCTGCTTACCCCAGAACGCGACGGTGGTGGCCGAAACCCCGGCTTTAATCTATGAGCTGCACCAGTCAGCCTTGCAAGTCCTGATTAGCGCCAATCCCGGACTGGCCGATGCACTTGCCAGCAACCTGGCGCACATACGGCTGATGCAGCCCGCGCAGAGTTACGTGGAAGACATTCAAACCGGTGGCTCCCTGGAGCACCTGATCAACTCGTATCGCGGTCAGATTGACGCGAATTACGACGTTCGTCCTGCCGTGTGAATTTCGGCCCCTTGTAAGGGCGGCTTGTAGCCTGTAGCGGCTCGCATGCGCAGCTCTTGCCCCAACGCGTCGAACCGTGCCCAAGACCCACCGGGTGCTGCTTGGCGGAGGGCTGAAAAACCACAGTGGACTTATTTGTCTGCAAAAACAGGCACGCGATGGCGATTGGGTTGATAATTGCTGCACTGCAACATTTTCAACCTAAGGATCTCCATGTTCAAGAACACTCCCTTCGAAGCCATCGCCAAAACTCTGTCGGAATCGGCGCCCCAGTTCAACCCGGCGGCTGTGCAAGACGCCATCAAGCCCGCCCAAGACAATCTCAAGGCCTGGGCCGACTTGGCACAAAAGCAGGCGGCACAAGCCCAAAGCGCCATCACCGAGACCGTGGAATCCATCAAAGGCATCAAGGACCCGCAGGCTGCCTTTGAAATCATGAAGGAGTCGGCCGAAGCCGGTATGGCCATGTTTGCCAAAAACCTGCAAGACGCCACCGCCCTGAGTTTCGGCCAGTTCCACAGCACGGTTGACGCCGTCGAAAAAGCCCATCCCCAGCCCGAAGCCTTTGCTGCGGTAGCCAAGGGTCTGAAAGCCGCTGCCACCACGGCCGAAAGCGCCATGGAGTCGGCAATGGCCAAAGGTGCTTCGATGGCCGCCTCGGTGTCCCCCGCAACCAAAGCAAAAAAGACCCGCTAAACCCAGCGCGGCAAGGCGCTCTGGCGACCTGTCGCCTTGGGGCTGGGTCGCCCATAGCGGGTGTCGTAAGGTGACCTTGGTGGGGGCAATGCCAGGCGTATACTGGAACATGGTTCTATAAATAGGACTTTGACCCTTGCCATGCTCCCTTCCATTCGCTCCATCTTTGCCGACAGCCCGGTGCCCCTGTATTCGCAGCTGGCGGACTTGTTACGCCAGCGCATTACGCGCGGTGCCTGGGCGCCAGGCAGCAAAGTTCCTTCGCTAGAGGCGCTGGTCGATGAGTTCAAGGTCGCCCGCGTCACCGTGCGCCAGGCCATTGAAATCTTGTCGCGTGAAGGCCTGCTGCTGCCCCAGCGCGGGCGCGGCACTTTTGTCAGCGACCACGTGCAGTCGCAGCGCTCTTTGGCGCTGGAAACATCGCTCAAAGGCCTGGCGGACGCCTACCGCAACGACAAGCCCGAACTCACCCTGATTGAAGAAGCCGGCGTGCAACCCGTGCTGCACGGCACCGATGGCCGCGCCGCGCCGGCCTACCAGTTCATGCGCCGCGTGCATTCGCGCGATGGCGCGGCCTATTGCGTGGCTGCCATCTACATCGACCAGCGCGCGTTTCGCCTGGCGCCCAAACGCTTTCGCCAGGAAACCGTGGTGCCTGTGCTGATAGACCTGCCCCAAGTGCAGATCGCCTCGGCCAGCCAGACGCTGCGCATCTCTACGGCCGATGGGGAAACCGCGCGCCTGCTGAACGTGCCAGTCCACTCACCCGTGGCCGAAGTGCGGCGCATTTGCCTCTCGCCTGACGGCAGCGTGCTGTACCTGGGCGAGATCACTTACCGGGGTGACTTCATTGAGTTTTCGATGCAGCTCACCCTGTGAACCTTTCTCTGTGAACTTTGAGAGTCTTTCCATGAAGCTGTTTTGCCGCCGCCAAAGTCTGGCGCTCCTCCTGTTCGCTGTGGCTTGTTGCGCGGGCGCGCAGGCGCAGTCCTATCCCGCCAAACCTATCCGCCTGGTCGTGCCCTGGCCCGCCGGGGGCGTGGTGGATCTGGCGGCCCGCCAGATGGGTATTCGCCTGCAGGCGGCCTTGGGCCAGCCGGTGGTGGTGGAAAACAAGCTCGGAGCCGGAGGCAATATCGGCGCGGATACCGTGGCCAAGGCACCGGCCGACGGCTACACGCTCTTGCTCACGTCCAGCGCACTGACGGTCAGTACTGCCGTGGGCGCCAAAATGCAATTCGATGCGGTCAAAGACTTGGAGCGCGTGGCACTGGTGGGCTACGCCCCCTCGGTCTTGGTGGTCAGCGCCGCCAGCAAAATCCAGACCGTGCAAGAGCTGATCAAGGCCGCGCGGGCGCAGCCTGGTGCCCTGAGCTACGCGTCCGCTGGCGTAGGCTCGCCCGCGCACATGACGGGCGAATTGTTCAAGTCGCGCAAAGAGCTGTTCATCTTGCATATCCCCTACACCGGTGCGCCTGCCGCCATGACGGACCAGATTGCCGGTCGCATCGACTTCCATTTTTCGAACGCCGCCGTGGCCCTGCCCCAAATCAAGGCGGGCAAGGTGCGCGCCTTGGCAGTGACCAGTGCGCAGCGCATGGCCAGTCTGCCCCAGGTGCCCACCATGATGGAGGCCGGTGTGGAGAAATTCGAGGCCGACCAGTGGCTGGGTTTGCTCGCCCCCAAAGGCACGCCCTCCGAGGTGGTGCAAAAGCTGGCCGCTGAAGTCAACAAGGTACTGGCCCAAGAAGAATTTTCTGCCGCGCTGGTCAATGCGGGCATGAGCGCGGCCAAGCCCGGCAAGCCGGAAGGCTTTGAGGCCTACTTCCGCCACGACCTGGCGCAATGGGCAGCGGTGGTCAAGTCCGCAGGCATCAAACCCGAATAAGGCCGGTGCTGTCCATGAAGCCAAGCCAACCCAATATCTTGCTGGTCATGGCCGACCAACTGGCCGTGCCCATCCTGCCGTTCCACGGCCACCCGTTGGTGCAGGCGCCGCACCTGAGCCGACTTGCGCAAAACGGTGTGGTGTTTGACAGCGCGTACTGCAACTTTCCGATCTGCGCGCCTTCGCGCTTTTCCATGCTCTCAGGCCGCTTGCCGCATTCCATCGCCGCTTACGACAACGCCAGCGAATTTCCCGCTGCCATGCCGACCATGGCGCACTACCTGCGCCACGCGGGCTACCGCACGATTTTGTGCGGCAAGATGCACTTCATCGGCCCCGACCAGTTGCACGGCTTTGAAGAACGCCTGACCACCGACATCTATCCTGCCGACTTTGCCTGGACGCCCGACTGGTTGAAGGGCCCGGCCTACCGCCCCACGGGCGTCAGCATGCGCCCGGTTTTGGAGGCTGGCCCCTGCGTGCGCAGCATGCAGATCGACTACGACGACGAGGTCGAATACAAGGGCGCGCAGTGCTTGTATGACCTGGCGCGCGCGCCGCAAGACAAACCGTTTTTCTTGACCGTTGCCTATACCCACCCGCACCCGCCTTTTGTGGCACCGCAGCGCCACTGGGATTTGTACCGCGAGCAAGACATTGACGACCCGCGCGTGCCGCCCATCGCCTTTGAAGACCAGGACGAACACAGCCAATGGCTGCACGTGGCCCACGCGCAAGACCTCTACAGCGTCTCGCCCGCGCAGGTGCGCCGCGCCCGCCATGCCTACTACGGCATGGTGAGTTATGTGGACGAAAAAATCGGACGCATTTTGGACGTGCTCAAAGAAACCGGTCTGGACGAGAACACCGTGGTGGTGTTTTGCGGCGACCACGGCGAAATGCTGGGCGAGCGCGGCATGTGGTTCAAGCAAAGTTTTTACGAGTCGTCGGTGCGCGTGCCGCTCATCGTGTCCATGCCCACGCGTTTTGCGCCCGCACGCGTGGCGGCGCACGTGTCGCTGGTGGACTTGTTGCCCACCTTTATGGACCTGGCCTGCGATGGCCATCCACCCGCGCCCGTGGGTCCGCTGCACGGCAGCAGTCTGCTGCCCTTGCTCACCGGCGCCGACCTGGGCGCAGAGCGCTGCGTGGTGTCGGAATACAGCTCGGAAGGCGTGTGCGCGGCATCCAGAATGGTGCGCCAGGGGCCGTGGAAATACATCTACACCCATGGTTTGCCGCCCATGCTGTTCAACCTGGCCGAAGACCCGGACGAACGGACCAACCTGGCCGGTCAAGCCGCCTACGCCCAGGCCGAGCAGCGCCTGCATGCCCGCCTGGTGCAAGACTGGGAGCCTGCCGAAGTCCACGCGCGCATTCTGGCCAGCCAGCGCGAGCGCCTGTTTTTGGCCGAAGTGGCCAACACCTCAAGCAAAACGCCAAACTGGGCGTACCAGCCCTTCGTAGACGAGAGTCAGCGTTTCATCCGGGGCTCGGGCACGGCGGGCCCCACCAGCGTCAAGGCGCGGGCGCGCTTTCCGTTTGTCGAAGCGGTGCAGCCGGACTTGCCGGGTGCGGGCAAGAAATAGGGGAAGAAGTAAGGGAAGAAGTAGGGACTTGGAGGGGCAGCACTGCCCCTCATCCAAGCGCCAGCTGCGGCTTAAATCAGGCCGGCCTGTGACACAAACTTCGGGTTCATATACGCCTCCAGCGCCTCGGTGCCGCCTTCGGATCCATAGCCGGAATCCTTGACGCCACCAAACGGTGTCTCGGGCATACCTATTCCCAAATGGTTGATCGTGATCATGCCGGTTTCAATGGCCGCGGCAATCTGCTGCGCCGTGCGTGCCGAGCGGGTCCAGGCGTACGCTGCCAGGCCAAAAGGTAGGCGGTTGGCCTCACGCACTGCGTCGTCCAACGTGGCAAAGGGGTTGATGAGTGCCAGCGGGCCGAAGGGTTCTTCGGTCATGGCGCGCGCTGTGGTCGGCAGCTCGGTAATCACCGTGGGCGCCCAAAAATTGCCTGCGCTGCCCACGGGATTGCCGCCGGTGTGGATGTGCGCGTGCTGCGTGCGCGCATCGGCCACCAGGTTTTCCATGGCGGCCTTGCGGCGTGGGTTGGCCAGCGGGCCCATGGTCGTGGTCGCCTCCAGGCCGCTGCCCACTTGCAACTTCTCGGCGTGCATCACGAACTGCGCGACGAAGTCTTTGTAGACGCCTTCTTGCACCAAAAAGCGCGTGGGCGACACGCAGACCTGGCCGGCATTGCGGAACTTGCTTGCCACCATGGTTTTGGCGGCGAGTTCCACGTCGGCGTCGTCAAAAATCACCACCGGGGCGTGACCGCCGAGCTCCATGGTCATGCGCTTCATGTGCAGACCGGCCATGGCGGCGAGTTGCTTGCCCACCGGCGTGGAGCCGGTAAACGAAATCTTGCGAATGGCCGGGTGCGCGATCAGGTAGGAAGAGATATGCGCCGGATCGCCATAGACCAGGTTGACCACGCCCGCAGGCACGCCCGCGTCAATAAAGGCCTGGATCAGCGCAGCCGGTGAGGCCGGGGTTTCTTCGGGGGCCTTGACGATGATGGAGCAGCCGGCCGCCAGCGCTGCGGAGAGCTTGCGCACGATCTGGTTGATCGGAAAGTTCCAGGGCGTGAACGCCGCCACCGGGCCCACGGGCTCTTTAACCACCAGTTGGTACACGTCGTGCTGGCGCGCCGGAATCACCCGGCCATAGGCGCGCCGGCCTTCTTCGGCAAACCAGTCGATGGTGTCGGCGCCCGCCAGAATTTCGATGCGCGCCTCGGCCAGGGGCTTGCCCTGTTCGAGCGTCAGCAGCCGGGCCACGTGTTCCACACGCTCGCGCAGCAGCTGCGCGGCTTTGCGCATGGTTTTGTAGCGCTCAAAGGCGCTGATGCGCTTCCATACGGCAAAGCCACGCTCAGCGGCTGCAGCCACTTCTTCCAGGTCCGATGTTTCGGCGCAGGCCACCTGGCCCAGCACGGCGCCGGTGGCGGGGTTGTGCACGGGCAGGCTGCGCGCGCCCGCGCCTTGGCGCCAGTGGCCGTCGATGTAGAGCTGGATGGTGGGGTAGTCGTTCATGGTGGGTTTGGGTTGAAAAAATAAATGGTTGAAAGTCGAAAGGGTAAAGGCAGGCGAGGGTGGACGCGGCAAGCGCCTGGACACGCGGTTCAGGCGGCGTCTTCGAGCAGCATGGCAGCGCCTTTTTCGCCGATCATGATGGCCGCGGCATTGGTATTGGTGGACACCATGCGCGGCATGACGGATGCATCAATCACGCGCAGGCCGTCGAGCCCGCGCACCCTTAAGCGTTCGTCTACCACCGAGGCCGCGTCGCCACCCATACGGCAGGTGCCCACCGGGTGGTAGACGGTGCCGCCTTTGTGCCGCGCAAAGGCTTCGAGTGCCTCAGTGCTGGTCACGCCCGCGCCGGGAAAATGCTCTTCGCCAGTCACCAGGTGCTTGAACGCGGGCTGGGCATAAATCTCGCGCAGTTGGCGCAGCCCGGCCACCAGCACACGTGCGTCATGCGGGTGCTGCAAGTAGTTGGACACAATGCGCGGCGGCGCCAGCGGGTCGCCCGAGCGCAGGTGCACGCTGCCGCGCGACAGCGGCCGGCATTGCGTGGCCGACGCAGAAAAGCCCGAAAAGCGGTGCAGCGCGTCCCCCGGCTTGTCCACCGACAAAGGCATCACGTTGAACAGCACGTCGGCGCGCCCGCCTTCGGCGTATTCGGTGCAGGCCAGGCCGCCCACCTGACCGGCACCTACCGTCAAAGGGCCGCGCTGCTGGAACAGCCACTGCGCACCCATCTGCGCCAGGCGCCATGGGTTGCGGATGTCGTCGTTGAGCGAATGTTTTTTTCGCAGCTTGACGATGACGCGCGCCTGGTAATGGTCTTGCAAGTTTTCGCCGACCTCGGGCGCGTCCACCCGCACCGCAATACCGTGCTGGCGCAGCAGCTTGGCCGGGCCAATGCCCGAGAGCTGCAAGAGCTGCGGCGACTGCAAGGCGCCCGCGGCCAGAATCACTTCGCCGTCGGCGTGCGCGCAATGTCGGGCGCCGCCCTGGACCCACTCCACGCCCACGGCGCGGCCTTTGTCCTGCAAGACGCGGCTGGCGTGGGCGCCGGTGACTATGGTCAGGTTGGCGCGTTGGCGCGCCGGGGTCAAAAAAGCGGTGGCTGCGTCGCAGCGCCAGTGGCCGCGCAGGGTGAGTTGGTAGCGCCCCATGCCGTCGCTTTGCAGACCATTGAAGTCGGGGGTGCGCGGGTGGCCGGCTTGGGCGGCAGCCTCCAGCCAGGCTTCGCAATAGGGGTGGTCGTTGCGCAGATCGGACACGCCAAGCTCGCCTGCGCCGCCATGGAACGCGCTTTCGCCGCCGCCATAGCGTTCCGAGCGTTTGAAGTAGGGCAGTACTTCGCGGTAGCTCCAGCCGGTGGCGCCCAGCGCAGCCCAGTCGTCGTAGTCGGCGCGCTGGCCGCGGATATACAGCAGTCCGTTGATGGCGCTGGAGCCGCCTAGCACCTTGCCGCGCGGCCAAACCATGGGGCGCTGGCCCGTTTCGGCCTGTGGCTCGACAGGGAATTGCCAGGAAAAGCGCGTGTCATTGATGGTGCGAAAGTAGCCCACCGGCAAGCGCAGCCAAAACCCTTGCGATGGCCCCCCGGCTTCGAGCAGCAGCACACGGCAGGCCGGATCAGCGCTCAGCCGGTTGGCCAGCACGCAACCGGCGGAACCTGCGCCGACGATGATGTAGTCAAAACCCTGGTTTAAGGTCGGTGTATTCATGGTGGGGCGGGCAGGTTGGCGCTTGCTGCGACAGGTCAAAGTTCAGAGCGTTTTGGACCTTGCGCAGTCGAAACGTATTATATGCCGTACGTTTAGACTATTAGCCATGAAACTCCCCGCTTTGCCGTTGTCCTTGTCCCCGTCTGGCATGTTGTCCCTGCGCCTGGCCCGCCTCCAGGCTTTTGTGCTGCGCTGCCCCAGCCCCGTGCCGGTGCGCACCTCCTTTGGCACCATGCACGACCGCCCGGCAGTCTTTGTGCGGGCCCAAAGCGAGGACGGTGCCGTGGGCTGGGGCGAGGTTTGGTGCAACTTCCCGGCTTGTGGCGCCGAACACCGCGCCCGGTTGCTCGATACCGTGGTCGCGCCCCTGCTGCTACAACAAGACTTTGCCGACCCCGCCCAGGCCTACGCCCATGCCACGCGCAAGACCGAGGTGCTGGCGCTGCAAAGCGGCGAGCCCGGCCCGATCGCCCAGGTGATCGCGGGCGTGGACCTGGCGCTGTGGGACCTGTGCGCCCGCCGCGCCGGGCTGCCGCTTTTTCGCCTGCTGGGCGGCCAGCAGGGGCGTGTGCCGGTGTACGCCAGCGGCATCAACCCCGAAGGCGCGTTGGCGGTGGTGCAGCGCAAACACGCCCAGGGCTACCGCGCCTTCAAGCTCAAGATCGGTTTTAACGATGTGCAAGACCTGGCCAATCTGGCAGCGCTGCGCAGCTGGCTGGGCCCCGACGCGGCGCTGATGGCCGACGTCAACCAGGCCTGGGACCTGCCCCACGCGCTGGCCATGCTGCCGCGCCTGGCGCCGTTTGGTCTGGCCTGGCTGGAGGAGCCGCTGCGCACGGACAGCAGCGTGTCCGATTGGCAGGGGTTGAAGGCGGGCGCTCGCATTGCCTTAGCCGCCGGTGAAAACCTGATCGGCGCGGCCCGCTTTGCGCAAGCCTTGGAAAGCCAGGCCTTTGGCGTGCTGCAGCCTGACATTGCCAAGTGGGGCGGTATTTCCGGCTGCTGGCCGGTGATCCAAGCCATCCGCGAGCGTGGCACGCGCTTTTGCCCGCACTACCTGGGTGCGGGCATCGGCCTGATGGCCTCAGCCCATGTGCTGGCGGCCGCCGGGGGGGATGGCCTGTTGGAGGTGGACGCCAATGACAACCTGTTGCGCAGCCTGCTGGCCCCGTCCTTTGCGCAGGTGGTGGACGGCTGCATCACGCTGGACGAGACGCCGGGCATCGGCGTGACGCCCGACATTGCGGCCTTGCAACTGGCCTGCAGCCCCGCGCCTGCCCGCACTTAGCGCACGGACCTGCACGTTCAGGCCTTGGCCTGCAGCTTGTCCTGGGTCTGGGTGTCAAAGTCGCCGGCGTCGTGGCGCTCGTGCAACTGGCTTTCCAGCGGACCCATCACCCGGTTGACCATGCGGCCCCGGCGCACGGCCGGGCGTTTGGCGATCTCGTCGGCCCAGCGGATGACATGGGTGTATTCCTGCACTTGCAAAAATTCGCCGCCTTCGTACATCTGGCCTTTGACCATGCCGCCGTACCAGGGCCAGATGGCGATGTCGGCAATGGTGTAGTCGTCTCCGGCAATAAAGCGGCTCTCGGCCAGGCGGCGGTTGAGCACGTCGAGTTCGCGTTTGACTTCCATGGCAAAGCGGTCAATCGCGTACTCGATCTTGAAGGGCGCATAGGCATAAAAGTGCCCAAAGCCGCCGCCCAGATAAGGCGCGCTGCCCATTTGCCAGAACAGCCAGGACATGCATTCGGCGCGCAGCGCGGGGTCGGTGGGCACCAGGGAGCCAAACTTCTCGGCCAGGTACAGCAATATCGCGCCCGACTCAAACACCCGCACCGGCGAGTCGCCATTGCTGTAGTCCAGCAGCGCCGGAATTTTGGAGTTCGGGTTGGCCGCCACAAAGCCGCTGCCAAACTGCTGGCCTTCGTTGATGCGGATCAGCCAGGCGTCGTATTCGGCGCCGCTGTGGCCCTGGGCCAGCAGCTCTTCGAGCATCACCGTGACCTTGACGCCGTTGGGCGTACCCAGCGAATAGAGCTGCAACGGGTGCTTGCCGCGCGGCAGGGCTTGCTCGTGCGTAGCGCCCGCCACGGGGCGGTTGATGTTGGCAAAACGCCCGCCATTGGCTTTGTTCCAGGTCCATATTTTGGGAGGGACGTAATCGGTGGTGTTAGACATGTGTTGCTTTCAAAAAGGGGGGCGCTTAAGCGACTGACGTGTCCTTGGCGATCTTGGCGGCGATATAGGCCATGGCCTCTTCCACCTGGTCCACCAAAATCAGGCACAGCTCGCCCGCCTGCAGCGCGTCCATGGCCTGGTCGATGGCTAAAAATTCGCCATAAATCTCGGAACGTTGCGTGGCTTTTTTGGCGCTGGCCAGGCCTTCGCGCAAGAGCGCCATCACTTCACCGTCCTGGCGGCCGCGCTGGCACTGGTCTTCGAACATCACCACCTCTTCAAAGGTGTCGCCCAAAATTTCGGTGATCTGGCGGATGTCCTGGTCGCGCCGGTCGCCCGGGCCGCTGATCACCACCGAGCGCCGGGTGGCCGGCATGGTGTTGACCGCGTTGACCAAGGCCAGCATCGCGTCCGGGTTGTGGCCGTAGTCGGCAATCACGGTGGCACCCCGGTACTGGAACACATTAAAGCGCCCGGCCGCGTTGTCGTTGTCGGTTGAAAAATGGGCCAGGCCGCTGCGGATCGTGTCCCAGTCCAGGCCCAGCGCCCAAACGGCGGCCACGCTGGCCATCACGTTTTCCACCTGAAAGCCAATGCTGCCGCCCAGCGTGACCGGAATGTCCGCCAGGTTGACGTAGTGCTTGACCGCACCCTTGGCGGCGACGAGCTGCTGGTTTTCCACATAAACCACGGCGTGGCCCTGGGCGCGGTGCGTGGCCATGACGGGGTTGAACTGGTCCAGCGCAAAAAAGGTGACTGCGCCTTTGCATTTGGCGGCCATTTTGGCCACCACCGGGTCGGCGGCGTTGAGTACGGCCGTGCCCTTGGGCGACACGTTTTGCACGATCACGCGCTTGAGCACCGCCAGCTCATCGACCGTGGTGATGTAGTTCAGGCCCAGGTGGTCGCCGCTGCCCACGTTGGTGACCACGGCCACGTCGCAGTAGTCAAAGGCCAGACCTTCGCGCAGCACGCCACCGCGCGCGGTTTCCAGCACGGCGGCGTCCACGTCGGGGTGGTGCAGCACGCTTTTGGCGCTCTTGGGGCCGCTGCAGTCGCCGGTGTCAATGCACTGGCCGCCCACATAGACGCCGTCGGTATTGGTCATGCCCACGCACCAGCCCTGGTGGGCCAGCAGGTGCGAGATCAGGCGCACCGTCGTAGTTTTGCCATTGGTGCCGGTGACCGCGATGATGGGGATGCGCCCGTCTTGCCCGCTCTTAAAAAGCTGTGAAATGATGGCCTCGCCCACCGGGCGGCCCTTGCCAAACGAGGGGCTCAGGTGCATACGCAAACCCGGTGCCGCGTTGACTTCCACCACGCCGCCGCCTTGCTCTTCAATGGGGCGAAGAATACTGTCGCACACCATGTCCACGCCGCAAATGTGCAGGCCCACCATGTGCGCTGCTGCTACCGCACGGGCGGCCACGTCGGGGTGCACGTCGTCGGTCACGTCGGTGGCCGAGCCGCCGGTGGACAGGTTGGCGTTGTTGCGCAGGTTGACGCGCTGGCCCTTGGCCGGAATAGTGTCGGCGCTAAAGCCTTGGCCGGCCAGACAGGCGTGGGCGATTTCGTCAAAGCGAATTTTGGTGAGTGACGTGGCGTGGCCGCTGCCGCGTTTGGGGTCGAGGTTGACCTGGTCCACCAGTTGCGCCACGGTGTGCACGCCGTCGCCTACCACCTTGGGCGGGTCGCGCCGGGCCGCAGCCACCAGCTTGTCGCCCACTACCAGCAGGCGAAAGTCGTTGCCCGGCATGTAGCGCTCCACCAGAATGCGGTCGCGAAACTCGGTGGCCACCGCATAGGCGGCGCGCAACTGCGGCTCGGTGGTGATGTTGACAGTGACGCCCTTGCCCTGGTTGCCGTCCAGCGGCTTGACCACCACCGGCAGGCCAATTTCCAGCGCGGCTTGCCAGGCGTCGTCGGCATCCGTCACGGCGCGGCCCATGGGCACGGGCACGCCTGCGGCATGCAGCAGCTTTTTGGTGAGTTCTTTGTCTTGGGCGATAGCCTCGGCAATGGCGCTGGTGGCGTCTATTTCGGCCGCCTGGATGCGGCGCTGTTTGCTGCCCCAGCCAAAGCGCACCATGCTGCCCGCCGTCATGCGGCTGTAGGGAATATTGCGCGCCAGCGCGGCATTGACCACCGAGCCGGTGCTGGGCCCCAGGCGCACGTCCTCGTCAAGTTCGCCCAGCTGCTCCAAGGCTCGGGCCAGGTCAAACGGTGTGTCTTCCAAG
>CANFNE010000015.1 GCA_947448105.1 Burkholderiales bacterium | reverse complement strand
GAGCCCAATAAGCGCGTGCTGTTTTTGAACTACTCGGCGGTAGACCCGTCGCTGACCAACGAAAAATGCAGCTTCTGGCACTTTCGTTTTGACGCCCACGCCGACATGCGCATGGCCGCGCTCATGCAGGTGATTCGTGACGACCAGGCGCTCAAAAGTGTGTACCTGATCGGCCAGGACTACAGCTTTGGCCAAAGCGTGCTGCGCGAAGCCAAACACCAACTCGGCGTGCAGCGCCCGGACATCCGCATTGCCGGTGAAGAGCTGCACCCCATGCTGCGTATCAAAGACTTTGCGCCCTACATGGCCAAGATCAAGGCCAGCGGCGCGCAGGCGGTGGTTACCGGAAACTTCAGCGCCGACCTGACGCTCTTGGTCAAGGCAGCCAAAGAGGCTGGGTTTGACGGCAAGTTTTACACCTTTTACGGCAACGCCCTGGGCGCGCCTGCGGCCATCGGCGAAGCCGGCGTGGGCCGCGTGCTGGCCGTGGCCGACTGGCTTCCCAATGTGCAAACCAAGGCCAGTGAGGCCTTTTACAAATCCTTCCGTACCCGCTTTCCCCAGCCCGAAGACGACTATGTGCACCTGCGCATGCAGCTCATGATGGAGGCTCTGGCCCAGGCGCTGGACACGGTGGGCCGCAGCGCCAAACCCGGCGCCGCCCTTGACCTGGTGGCGGTGGCCAAAGCCCTGGAGCAAGCGCAGGTGACACTGGCCGGCCAGACCGGCACCATGCGCGCCGCCGACCACCAGTTCCAGCAGCCGCTGGTGGTGGGCATGATGGAGCGCCAGGGCGCGAGCGGCGTGCCTTTTGATGTGGAAGGCTCGGGCTACGGATTCAAGGTCGTCAAGACCTTGTCGGCCTCAGCGGCCGAGCAGACCAGCAGCTGCAAAATGCAGCGTTACTGAAACTTATTGCAATCGAACACCCCATGGAAATCATCACCGCCTTGCTCGACTTTGTGCTGCACGTGGACAAGTACCTGGAAGCCTTTGTCGCCCAGTACGGCCTGTGGGTGTACGCCTTGCTTTTCGTGGTGATTTTTGTGGAAACCGGCGTGGTGGTGATGCCGTTTTTGCCAGGCGACTCGCTGTTGTTTGTGGTGGGCGCGATGTGCGGCGTCGGGCTGATGAGCTACCCGCTGGCCGTAGGCTTGCTGTTTACGGCGGCGGTGCTGGGCAACCAGAGCAACTACACGGTAGGACGCGCCATCGGCCCCAAAGTGTTCCAGTGGGAGAACTCGCGCTGGTTCAACAAGGCCGCCTTTGACCAGGCGCATGCCTTTTACGAGCGCTATGGCGGCATCACCATCATCGCGGCGCGCTTCATGCCCTTTTTGCGCACCTTCGCCCCTTTCGTAGCCGGCGTGGCCCAAATGACACGCGCCAAGTTCACCTTCTTCGACGTGATCGGCGGCGCCCTGTGGGTGGGCGGCATCGTCACCGTCGGCTACTTTTTCGGCAACATCCCCTGGGTCCAACTGCACTTGGACAAGATCATCTGGGCGATGATTTTTGTGCCGGGGTTGTTGGTGGGGGTGGGGGCTTGGCGGGCGCGGCGGAAGGCGGCGCTTTAACCAAACTCCTGCGCTATGCTGCCGCCCCATGAATCCAAGCACCCGACGCGTTTTTCAGGCAGTTCTTTACGAGGCGATCGCCATCGCGGTGGTGGGGCCGGCGATTGGCTTTTTGTTTTCGGAGCCGGTGGGTTCGACCATTGGGCTTGCGGTGTGCATGTCCACGGTGGCGCTGTGCTGGAACTACTTGTTTAACGGCTGGTTCGAGCAATGGGAGGCCAAGCAGGCGGTGCGTGGCAGATCCCTGTGGAGGCGGCTGGCCCATGGCGTGGGTTTTGAAGGCGGCCTGCTTTTCATGCTGGTGCCCATGATGGCCTGGTGGCTGGAGGTGACGCTGCTGACCGCCTTGGTGGCCGACCTCGGAATTTTGGCCTTCTTCTTTGTTTACGCCGTGGTTTTTACCTGGGCTTTTGACCGCATCTTTGGCCTGCCGCAATCGGCTTTGGCAGCACCCACGGCGGACCACTAGCCCACACTTCGCGCGCGCGACAGAGGCGGGTTTCTCGCGAAATAAGCCAGCAGGCCGCGCATCAGCGCATCGGCAAACTGGTTCTGAAATTCTTCGCTATTGAGTTTGCGTTCTTCAGTCGGGTTGCTGATGAAAGCGGCTTCGACCAGCACGCTGGGAATATCCGGCGCCTTCAGCACTGCAAACGACGCCTGTTCCACCTGCCCCTTGTGCAGCTTGCCAACGCGCCCCACCTCGCCCAACAGCGTGCCGCCAAGCTTCAGGCTGTCCACAATTTGTGCCGTGGTGCTCATGTCCAACAGCGCGCTTTGCACTTCTGCTCCCTTGGCTTTGACGTTGAGGCCGCCAATCAGGTCGGCCTTGTTTTCCTTGGCCGCCATCCAGCGCGCGGCGCTGCTCGACGCACCGCCCTGGCTGAGCGCAAATACGCTCGCGCCTTGGGGCTCGGGCGTGAAAAAAGCGTCGGCGTGCAGGCTGACAAACAAATCGGCCTGTACCCGGCGCGCCTTTTGCACCCGCACGTGCAGGGGCACAAAGTAGTCGGCGTCGCGCGTCAAAAAGGCACGCATGGGCGTGCCTTTGACGCTGCTGGCATTGATGCGCTCGCGCAGCAGGTGCGCGAGCTTGAGCACCACGTCTTTTTCCATCGTGCCACCCGGGCCAATAGCGCCGGGGTCTTCGCCGCCGTGGCCGGCATCCAGCGCAATGATGATGAGCCGGTCCGTGCCCAGGTAGGACGGACCTTGCGTCATATTGGCGCCGGGGCTCCACGGGGCACTGGCCGCCACCGTGGCCGTAGGGGAGGGCACCGATGCGGCGGGCACTGCAGGCGATGCAGGCGATGCAGGCGCAGCGGGGGCTTTGCCCAGACGCTGCGCCATCAGATCGCCCAAGGGGTCGCTGGCAGCGCGCGACGCAGGGCTGCCTGCCGGTGCTGCGGCTTTGGGTTGGGCGTATTGCGCCACCAGCGCGTCCAGCGGATCAACGCTGCGCAGCGGATACAAGTCCACTACCAGGCGGTGCTGGTAGGCGGCCACCGGCGCGAGCGTGAACATTTGCGGGCGCACGCCTTGTTTGAGGTCAATCACCAGTCGCACCACGTCGGCCGAATACTGGCCTACGCGGATGCCCTCGATATTGGGGTCGCCGGCCTGGACCTTGGCCACTAGCTCTTTGAGCGCGGTATTGAGTGTGACCCCGGCAATGTCTACCGCCAGGCGCGGCGGGTTGGTAATCACCGTCTGGCTGGCGCTCAAAGGCGCGTCTGATTCGATGGTGACGCGCGAATACTCGGGCGCGGGCCATACCCGAACGGTGAGGATGGTGGGACTTTGGGCACCCAGCGCGTGGCGGTGCAGCAGGCCCAGGCTCAAGACCAGAGCGCCTTGTTGTACCAGGCTGCGCCGCCTCATGCGCCGCGTTCCTCGTCGCGCAGGCCTTGCAACAAGCCCGCGCCCACGGGCGTGTTTGCCACCAGCGTGGCGTGGCGCGCGCCGTCGGCCACAGTGCGTAAGGTGATGTCCAGGTCAATGGCGGGCAGCACTTGCGCGGCTTTTTCGGGCCACTCGGCGAGCTTGAGGCCCGGGCTGGCAAAGATGTCACGAAACCCAGCGTCCTCCCACTCGCGGGCGTCGCCAAAGCGGTAAAAGTCGAAGTGCCAGATGTTCAGCTGCGGCAATTCATAGGGTTCCACCACGGCGTAGGTCGGGCTTTTCACCCGGCCTTGCACGCCCAGGGCGCGCAGCAAGTGGCGCACCAGCGTGGTTTTGCCCGCGCCCAGGTCGCCATGCAGGGCGACAAAAGCGTGGGCCAGGCCCGGCTGGCGCGCCAAAAGCGCGGCAAATGCCTCGGTGGCCGCCTCGTCGGCCCAGGTCAGGGCCGTGGTTTTTACAATCGCGGGGTGAACATCCATAACGCGCAGACTAGCACTCCAAAAAATAGACCGGAAACGGGCGCTGGCTTGCAGGCGCAGTTGCAGCAGTGGGGGCAAGAACTGGGATTCTCCCAAATCGGCGTGGCAGGGATAGATTTGGCCTCTGCCGAGCCCGGTTTGCTGGCCTGGCTGGCCCAGAGTTGCTATGGCGACATGGACTACATGCAGCGCCACGGCCTCAAGCGCGCCCGCCCGGCCGAACTCGTGCCCGGTACCCTGAGCGTGATCACCGCCCGCATGGACTATCTGCCGCGCGCCACACCCGAGGGTTGGCACTCACTCGAATTTGACCGCCTGAACCACCCCGCCACCGGCACCGTGTCGCTCTATGCGCGGGGGCGGGACTACCACAAGGTGATGCGCAAACGCCTGCAGCAGCTCGGCGACAAAGTGGCCGCGCACCTGGGGCCGCTGGGCCACCGCGCGTTTACCGACTCGGCCCCGGTGTTAGAGGCCGAACTCGCCACCCGCAGTGGCTTGGGCTGGCGTGGCAAGCACACGCTGGTGCTGAGCCGCGAGGCGGGTTCTATGTTCTTTTTGGGCGAAATTTATGTGGACATGGCCCTTGAACCCACGGCGCCGGTGGCGGCGCATTGCGGCAGCTGCAGCGCCTGCATCAGCGCCTGCCCTACGCAGGCCATTGTTGCGCCCTACCAACTGGACGCACGGCGCTGCATTTCTTACCTGACCATTGAGCACGCCGGCCCAATTGCGCCTGAACTGCGCCCTTTGATGGGCAACCGCATTTACGGCTGCGACGATTGCCAGTTGGCCTGTCCCTGGAACAAGTTTGCCCAGGTCAGCCGACTGGCGGACTTTGACGAGCGCACAGGCTTGAATGGCCAAACCGTGGCCGCTTTGCTGGACTGGGCCGAAGCCGATTTTTTGGCCCGCACTGAAGGCAGCCCCATCCGCCGCATAGGCCATGAACGCTGGCTGCGCAATGTGGCGGTGGCCGCAGGCAACGCACTCGCAGCGGGGCAGGGTGGGGACGCTTTGCGCGCCGCGCTGCAACGGCGCTTAAGCCATGCGAGCGCGCTGGTGCAGGAGCATGTGCAATGGGCCCTGGCCCAAGGGCCGCAAAACCCGGGTATTGAGAACAGACAGCCGGTGGCCAGCACGTGTTCTGACATCTAGCTCGTTTGGTCGGCAGAACCCTGGCAGACCGGCACGCCGCGCAGCACCGCCTAGGCCCGCTTGGACGCGGCGGACGAACCTGCCGAACGTTACCGATCGGTGCCGTATGTGGAACCCGCGCCGGGAATCTGTTCTGCCGCCGTCTGGGCAAATACTCCGATATTCGCTGCCAAACGCACGGGCAAGTGGCATGCACGGCCCAAACTAAGGTGTGTTTGCCAAATGCAGCCAGATTTCATTGCGCCGCAAAAACCAGGGTGTGAACGGGGCGTCGTAGCGGCAATACACGGGCTCGCCCACCGTGACCAGCCCGGTGGCGCGCAGGGCGTCTTGGAGCTTTTCCAAGTGCTGCTGGTAGTTGGCCTCGGACCAAAAACCGGAGTAACGAATCACAGCCACCCGGCTTGGCGCAATGTCGCGCAGCGCCACGCGTGCGTCCAAAGGCTCTGGCGCGTTGGCCATGGTCACGCCCTTGGGCAGCACAAACTGCACCCGAAAACCACCGGGCGCCGCAGCCTGGGTTACGGGCGCAGTCATCGCGAGCTTGACCGGCTCAGCCACCTGGCTTACCGGGGCGGTCATGGCGAGTTGTCGGTCGCCCTTGTTCTTGCCAAAGATGTAGCCCGCCAAAATGGGAAAGGCCGCGCTGCCGGCACCGGCCGCTGGGCCAGGCACCACGACTTGCGCAACGGCATAGGCCTGGTACTGGCGCACCTCAATATCTCCAAGCGTTTGGACTACCTGGTAGTCGGGTTCTTCCGTAGCGTGGCTGGTCATGGGAAATGCAAACATGAGCAGGCTGCACCACACAGCCCCAAGGGCAAGACGCACCTGCCTGCCGGCTTGCTTGCGTGCGTCCTTGTGGCGCTGGTGGCCCGTTTTCATGTCAGGTGCTCCTGGTAGTTAATTTCGTGCAGTATGGCTTGCGCCCCAAAGATGGGAATTGCGCCAGGACAAGAAAATGCCTGCGGTACCTGCTCTTTGGGGCAGGGTCCGCCATGCAGCTGCCGCTTTCGCAGTACCGAGGTCCACCGTCCATCTTTGACTGCGAGGCTCTAGTGATTGGCGCGGCGATGGTCCGCGATCGCAAAGTCGTCAAACTTCATTTCAGGGTTTCTGAGCGCGCGGTGCTTTGTAACCCGGCCTTTGACGCGCATACGCCATCTTTTGAACGAGCCCGGTGCGAGCGTTGCCCGCATGACCTGTATGACCTCGGCTTCACAGACGCCCAGGCGCTCCTCCATCGTTTCGAACGAGGTTCGGCCCTCCCAAGCCATTTGAATGAGGGCCGCTATGTCGCCTTCGGTCAGGGGTGTGCGGATTCGGTGTTTCATCGATCCAGCCTTGCTACCAAGCTCCGCTGCCAGGCGCGCCCTTGAACGGCCCGGCCAAATCCGGCGTGATCCAGCCGCCATAAAAACCGCCTGCTTGTGCAAGCACATTTTTTCCATCGACGGTGCATTCGAGTTCGTGGGCATAAAAGGCCACGCAATCGGCCAGCGGCTCGGCTCCGGCCAAGGGCTGCGGATACGTCCAGGCCACCTGCGGCAAGCAGCGCGCACCATCGACCAGATCCCAGTAGCGGGCTGGGCCCTTCCATTCGCAAAACGAAGTACCGCCGGCGGGGCTGAGAAATGCGCGCTGCACATCTGCCAGCGGCAGGTAAAAAGTGGGCGGGTGGGCGGTCTCACGAACGGCCCAGGCCCCGCGCGTGCGTGCAAGCTCGCGTGCGCCCCAGCAAACCACAATTTCGCGCGTATCGCGCACCAGTTCAGGCGGGCGCGGGAAGTCCCAGACCGATACCTGTCCTGGCTTGGGGCTGTCGGCAAACGGCGGGCGGCCCTGTCCGCGCCAGCGCCATTGCGCGCAGGCTTGTGCTAGCAGGTCAAGATCACTATTCATGGGGTCGGACCATAACCAGCATGGTCGCAAGGTGGTGGGCCATACGTGACAACCTGTGCAGGCGTGGGCTCTGGCGCACGGGCCGCACAACCTGGTTGTTTAGAACAAGAAACCGGTGGACAGCACTTGTTCCGACATCCAGATGTTCTGGTCCGCTGAGCCCTGGAAGACCGGAACGCCGCGCAGCACGCCGTAGGCCAGCTTGGAGGTGAGTTCAAGGTAGATGGATTTGTAGACCCGGTAGCGAACGCCGACTTCCACGCCAGCGGTCCAGCCGTTGATTTGCCACCAGTCTTTGCTGGAAGTGCAGCAGATGTTCTCGTTCTTGGGGCCGACCTGGTTGGCCTTGCCAAATATTACGTTGTCGGCGTGCGGCAGCAAAATGCCGGCACCTGCGCGGCTGATCAACTGCAGGTCGCCGGCCTTGTTTTCGGGGCCGTACAAATGCTGCAGCCACACGGCGTTGACCATGACGTGGTTCAGGCCGTTGTGCAGCGCGTAGTAAAAGTCCTGCTCGGTGAGGGTGAGGTTTTGGTTGTAAGGCTGGCCCGCTTTGGTGCCGCTGACCCTGACAGTTTGGTTGAGGTCGGTGTTGTATTTGCTGTGGTCCAGCGAAAACTCAATGGCAAAGGTTTTCTCGGCGTTCATGAACTTGCCGATGCGCACGTTTTCTTGCGGGTTGGTGAATTCAAACTCTTTCAGCGAATTCACGGTGTCTTGGAAGCTGGCCGGAAAGTCACTTGCTGCCACCTGGTGCAAAGTGAAATCGTTGCCTTGGCTGGGTTGCGAGATATGGATGTCTGTAGGCGCATATTGCTGGCGGCTGTAGCCCCAGGAGAAATACCAGTTGTTTTCCTGGTTCAAGGACTTCGCAATACTCGCCTCGGCAGTGACCTGCGCTGCGGGGTTCTCCGACACCGCTGCGCTGTCTTGGGCCCATGCTTGCGCACAGGCAAACACGGACAGCAAAATCGACAACAACACGTGTTTGCCAGCAATGGGAGTCATGGGAATCTTTCGGAAAGTGTGCGTGATCGCTGTTTTTATCGCCACGGCCCTGGCGCGGTACTCATACCCCGTACAGCGGCCGCAACACCCCCAGCGCCAAGGGCAGACTGAGCATGCCCAGCAGTGTGGACAGTGACACCAGACTGGCCACATACGCGCCGTCAAAGCCCATTTTACTGGCCAGTACATAGCAGCTCGCCGCCGTCGGCAAGGCGGCGTAGGCCAGCAAAATAGTGGCTTGTGAATGGCTCAAACCAAAGGCGTAGCTGGCAGCCAGCGCCACCAGCGGCAGCACCAGGTGGCGGATGGACAGCACCGCCACCGCCAGCAACTTGGCCCGGGCCAGGGCGCCGAGTTGGATGCCCGCGCCTGCGGCCATCAAGCCCAGCGCCAGTGCCGATCCGCCTACGCGGTTGAAGGTGGGTACCAGCCAGTCTGGCAAGCCCAGGCCCGCCAAATTGGCCAGCAGGCCCGAGACGGTGGCAATGATGAGCGGGTTGCGCGCGAGTTCGCGCCCCAGTCCGCGTGCGCCACCGTGCGCCATGGGCCAGACGGCAGCGATATTGACCAGCGGCACGCATACGCCAATCAGCACCGCGATTTCCAGCGATCCCGCAGGTCCGGCCAGGCGTTCGGCCAGGGCCAGGCCGATAAAGGAGTTGAAGCGAAACGCCACCTGCGCCGATGCCGCATGGTCGCGCGCGGGCACATGGCCCCGCAGGCCGGGCAGCCAGGGGATGGCATAGGCCAGCGCAA
The DNA here is from genome assembly GCA_947448105.1 of Burkholderiales bacterium. Lineage (GTDB taxonomy): Bacteria > Pseudomonadota > Gammaproteobacteria > Burkholderiales > Burkholderiaceae_C > Allorhodoferax. Next base: position 9,971 of record CANFNE010000015.1, on the reverse strand, counting down.
TACCCACCGCGATCACGCTCCAACCCGCGCCCACGAGCCTGGACGCGGTGCCCAAGTCCAGCGGGCTCTTGATGATGGAGTGAAACAGCAGGGTGGGAAACAGCAGGTAGTAGACAAGAGCGTCCACCTGGCTCCAAACGGTGCGGTTCAGCGGCGTGAATCTGCACAGTGCAAAGCCCAGCAAGATCAAGGAAAAATCGGGCGCAAGAAGAGAAAAGTAATTCACGGTCTGAGGATAACAGTCCCCATGCGGGGGGACTTTGTGCGGCGGCCTGCAGATGTACTATCCGCCTTGTCGACCACTGCACCCAACACCAAGGAGTTCACCATGCGCTACCGCCGTCTCGTTCTTGCCAGTCTGGTGGCTGTCAGCCTCGCACCCCTGCAGGGTGCCTTGGCCCAGGCTTATCCCAACAAGATCATCAAGCTGCAAGTGCCTTTTGCCCCCGGAGGCACTACCGACATCATTGCCCGTGTGCTGGCCGATCCGCTGGGCAAAGTGCTGGGCCAAAGCGTGGTGGTAGAAAACAAGGCCGGCGGCGGCGGCGTGGTCGGTGCCAACGAAACCGCCAAAGCAGCGCCCGACGGCTATTCTCTGGGTGTGGCTACGGTGTCCACGGTGGCGGCCAATCCGGCCATCAATCCCAAGATTCCCTACAACTCGCTGACCGACTTCACCCCCATCATCAACGTCGCGGCTACGCCCAATGTGATTGCCGTGCACCCCAGCTTTCCGGCCAAAGACTACAAGGGTTTTGTGGCGGAGCTGAAAAAACATCCGGGCCAGTATTCCTACTCGTCTTCCGGCACGGGCGGCATTGGCCACCTGCAAATGGAGCTGTACAAAAACCTGGCCGGTGTGTTTGTCACCCACATCCCCTACCGCGGTGCTGGGCCGGCATTGAACGACACGGTGGCGGGGCAAGTGCCCATGACCTTTGACAACCTGCCCTCGGCGCTGCCCTTTATTTTGAGCAACAAGCTCGTTGCCATTGCGGTGGCCGCCCCCCAGCGCCTGGGCCAGCTGCCCAACGTGCCGACCTTCAAGGAGCTGGGTCTCGAGCCGGTCAACCGCATGGCCTTTTATGGCATTTACGGCCCCAAAGGCCTGCCCAAAGAGGTGGTTGACAAAGTGAACGCTGCCGTGCGCAAAGCCCTGGAAGACCCCGCAGTAAAAAAGCGCATCGAAGACACCGGCTCCATCGTGATCGCCAATTCGCCCGAGCAGTTTGCCGAGCAGATTCGGGCCGAGTACGCGGTCTATAAAAAGGTCGTGGAATCCGCCAAACTGCAGCTCGATTGAGCGCGCCAAGGCAGGGTGCCCGCTTGAAAACCGCGCCTGTTGGCTTTGACGCACCCCAATCCAGCGACGAATCGGTAGACGCCTTTATCGACACGCTGTGGCTTGAAGAAGGTTTGTCACGCAACACCCTGGAAGCCTACCGGCGCGACTTGAACCAGTTACGCGCCCACCGCCAGGGCGCGTCCTTGTTCCTGTGTGGCGAGGCCGATTTGCTGGCCTATTTTTCGGCCCAACACGCCACCACCAAGGCCACCACCGCCAACCGGCGCCTGACGGTGTTCAAGCGCTTTTTTCGCTGGGCGCTGCGCGAGGGCCGCATCCATGCCGATCCCACGCTTAAATTGCAAGCCGCCAAGCAAGCCCTGCGCGTGCCCAAAAGCCTGAGCGAGGCGCAGGTCGAAGCGCTGCTGGCCGCCCCCGACGTGTCCACCGCCCTGGGCGTGCGTGACCGCACCATGTTGGAGCTGATGTACGCCAGCGGCCTGCGGGTCAGTGAGCTGGTGGACCTGAAAACCCTGAACCTGGGCCTCAACGACAACGTGCTGCGCGTGCTGGGCAAGGGCGCCAAAGAGCGCCTCGTGCCCTTTGGCGAAGTGGCCAGCCAGTGGCTGCGCCAATACTTGAGCGGTGCGCGCGCCGAGTTGCTTGGCGGTAAGCAGACCGACGACCTGTTTGTCACCACCAAAGGCATGCATGCCGGCAGCGCGATGTCGCGTGTGATGTTTTGGATGGTGGTCAAAAAATACGCGCTGGCCGCAGGCATCCGTTCTGCGCTGTCGCCCCACACCTTGCGCCACGCGTTTGCCACCCATTTGCTCAACCATGGTGCAGATTTGCGCGCAGTGCAGCTGCTGCTGGGCCACGCCGATATTTCCACCACCACCATTTACACCCATGTGGCTCGTGAGCGCCTGGCGCAGTTGCACGCGGCGCACCATCCGAGGGGATAAACCAGTGGTCTAGACGCTGCCAGTGGTACGCCAGTCTGTAGATGGCGGAAGCCTTTGCGCAATTTGGAGCTTTTCCCACTCTCTCCCCCAACCCCTCTCTCGCCCAGCGGGCGAGAGAGGGGGGCCAACAGCCACATTTGATTTCGTCGCGTCGGCTAGCCTTCTACTGGCGGAACACCCCAAAGCCCATGTATGCGACAAATACTTCGCTCGCCAACTTTCCAAAATAGTGGCCGGTGGTGCCCTTGCCGAAGCGAAGCAACCAAATGTGGCTGTTAACTCCCCCTTTCCACCCCGCGGGGGTGGAAAGGGGGTCGGGGGGATAGGGGGGGAAGAAAAACCTAACTCGAAAGTTCCCGGCGCCCGGCAGGCAGTCGCCAAAGGCCGGTAGAAAGCGTAGTACCCAGCACAATCACCAGCCCGCAGCCCAGCATCCAAGGCGTAACCGCCTCGCCCAGCAGCACCACGCCGTAAACAATGGCAAACACCGGAATGGCAAATGTGACCGATAGCGCCTTGGCCGGACCCGCACGCTCAATCAGCCGGAAAAACAAGATATAGGCCAGACCGGTGCACAGCACGCCCAACGCCAGCACCGCCAGCCAGGCCTGCGGCGCCACGGCCTGCTCCGGCCAAAACAACCAGGTCAGCGGCAGCAGCGCCAGGGCTGCGCCCATTTGGCTGCCCGTGGCTGACACCAGCGAAGGCAGCCCGGCCATGTAGCGCTTGGTAAAACTGGCCGATACGCCGTAACACAAGCAGGCAAACAAGCAGGCCAACACGCCCCAGCCACTGGACAGGCCCGAGGCGTCCGGCCGAAAACTCGCCTTGTCCCAGGCCAGCATGCCCACGCCGATAAAGCCAATTGCCAGACCGACGATGCGCGAACCCGTGGGCCGGTCTTTCAACCAGACCCAGGCCACTGCCGCGCCAAAAAGCGGCACGGTTGCGTTAATCAGCGAGGACAGACCGATGGTGATGGACTGCAGCGCGTAGGTAAAACACACAAAAGGAATGGCCGAGTTGGTCAAGCCCACCAAAAACACCAGCCTCCAATGCTGGCGCAAGCTCGCAGCGTGGCCGCGCAGCAGCAGGATAGGGAGCAAAAAAACAGCCGCAATCCCTACCCGCAAACCAGCTGTGGCTACCGGCCCAAAGGCCACGGTGCCAATGCGCATGAACAAAAACGAGGCGCCCCAAATGGCCGCCAGCGCAACAAACTCAACAATCCAGGTGGCAGGGCGGGGGGAGGCAGGGGTCACGAATTACTTTCTGATAGCTCTTGGCGAAGCAGGGCCGTCTTGCGGTCGAGCCCGCCAGCATAGCCGGTCAAGGCGCCGCCCACGCCCACCACGCGGTGGCAGGGAACGATGATGGAAATCGGGTTGCGCCCCACGGCGGCGCCCAAGGCGCGCACCGCCTGCGGTTTGCCTATGCGCCGGGCCAGTTCGCCATAGGCGGTGGTGGTTCCCGGCGCGATCTGCAGCAAGGCGCGCCACACTGCTTGCTGAAAGTCGGTGCCAGCGGCCAGATCCAGCGGCAGCTCGAACACGCGGCGCTGACCGGCAAAGTATTGGGCCAGTTGGGCTTGGGCTTGCAGCAGCACCGGATGCGCCGCGTCGTGCGGCCAGGCCTGCGGGTCGGGCTGGTGCTTTTGTCCGTCGAACCAGACGCCGCACAGGCCTTGGCTGCTGGCGGCCAGGGTCATGGGGCCCAAAGGGCTTTGGAATGCGGCGCGGACGGGTGGGGGCGAAAAAGGTTTCATGGGTCAAGTGCTCCGGGTTTTGTCTGCGGTAGCCGCAGGTAAATCATACGCAGCCCCGGGCTTTGAAAAATAGGGTTTGCAGGGGTATCATGCAACCATCCCAGAAACCATTTGAGTAGCGAAGGAGCAAGCATGCAATCCAACAAGCAAGCCACCAGCAAGCTCACGCGCCACCGCGAGCGCATGCGCGCCGCAGGTCTGCGGCCCGTTCAGTTCTGGGTGCCCGACACCCGCGCGCCCGAGTTCGTGGCGCAATTGCGCCTGCAATGCCTCAAGTTGGCAAATGACCCCGCAGAAGCCGAGGTGCTGGGCTTTACCGAACAGGCGGCCACCCACATTGATTCCTGGCAGTGATGCAGCGCGGCGATCTGGTGACGGTCTCGCTGCAGGGCGACTACGGTAAACCGCGTCCCGCCCTGGTCGTCCAGTCAGACTTGCTGGCAGATTTGGAGAGCGTGGTGATATGCCCGGTCACCAGCGAACTTCGCGACGCCGCCTTTCGCGTCACCATCGAGCCCAGTCCTGCCAACGGTTTGCAAAAGCTTTCGCAAGTCATGGTGGACAAACTCTCAACACTGCCACGCGCCAGAATCAGCGAACCCTTTGGCCGACTGGACGACGAGCGCATGCGGGCAATAAGCCGCGCTTTGTTGTTGGTGGTGGGCGCCATCTGAATTCTCCCCCTAGAAGCTTGGGAGTTCTGGGCACATGGAGCAAAGTGCCAGCCCGGTGGCTTCTCGCTCCACCTAAAATCCCAAGCTTCGACCTGTGTCGTCTGTCACCGATTATTTAAGAATTTCGAAAGCCCCGCATGACCATTTCCCCCAGCATCTTCAAAGCCTATGACATCCGCGGCATCGTGCCGGCCACGGTGAACGAAGACGTCGCGTGCAAGCTGGGTCGGGCCTTTGGCACCGTGGCGCTGCGCCAGGGGCAAACCACGGTGGCGGTGGGGCGCGACGGGCGCCTGAGCGGCCCGGGGCTGGCGCAGGCCTTGATGCGCGGTTTGCAAGAAGTGGGCGTGCAGGTGATTGACGTGGGCATGGTCACCACGCCCATGCTGTACTTTGCGGCCTGCACTTTGTCCAGCAGCGGCATTCAGGTCACTGGCAGCCACAACCCGCGTGACTACAACGGCTTCAAGATGGTGATGGGTGGCAAAGCCATTTACGGCGACGAAATCCAGGCCCTGCGCCAGGTGATGGTGGACGAATCCTGGGCCTTGCAAAGCGGCGGTACTTGCACCCCGGCGGACGTGCTGCCCGCGTACAGCGCAAAAATCGTCGGCGACATCCGCCTGGCCCGCCCGCTGAAAATCGTGGTGGACTGCGGCAACGGCGTGGCTGGTGCCTCGGCCCCGGCCATCTTGCGGGCCATCGGCTGCGAAGTGACCGAGCTGTATAGCGAGGTGGACGGCAACTTTCCCAACCACCACCCTGACCCCAGCAAGCCCGAAAACCTGCGCGATCTGATTGCGGCGCTGCAGGCCAGCGACGCCGAACTCGGTCTGGCCTTTGACGGTGACGGCGACCGCTTAGGGATAGTGACCCGCGACGGCAGCAATATTTACCCCGACCGCCAGATGATGCTGTTTGCGCAAGACGTGCTCTCGCGCGTGCCCGGCGGCACCATTGTGTTTGACGTGAAATGCTCGCAGCGCCTAGCGCCAGCCATTGAAGCAGCGGGCGGCGTGCCGCTGATGTTCAAGACCGGCCACTCGCTGATCAAGGCCAAGATGCGCGAGCTCGATTCGCCCCTGGGCGGCGAGATGAGCGGCCATATCTTCTTTAAAGAGCGCTGGTTTGGCTTTGACGACGGCACCTATGCGGGTTGCCGCTTGTTAGAGATTGTGAGCAAGGTGGCGGACTCGAACGCGCTCTTGCACGCCTTGCCCACCAGCTTTTCTACCCCCGAACTCAACGTGCCCTGCGCCGAGGGCGAACCGCACGCGGTGGTGGCGCAACTGGTGGCGCGCGCCGCCTTTGCGGCGCCTGCCGCCATCAACACCATTGACGGCCTGCGCGTGGACTGGCCCGACGGCTTTGGCTTGGTGCGCGCGTCCAACACCACGCCGGTGCTGGTGCTGCGCTTTGAGGGCCACACGGCCGAGGCCCTGGCGCGCATTGAGGCGGACATGCTCGCACTCTTGCGCGCCGTCAAGCCCGACGCGCACTTTGAGCAAGCGGCGCACTAAGCACCGATGCGCATCCTGATCGTCAAGCTCTCGTCCCTGGGCGACGTGGTGCAGACGATGCCGGTGGTGCACGACATCCGGCAGGCTTTTCCGCAAGCGCAGATTGACTGGGTGGTCGAGGAAGCCTTTGCGCCGCTGGTGCAAGAGGTCAGCGGCGTGCGCCGTGTGCTGCCGATTGCGCAGCGGCGCTGGCGCACATCGTGGTTTGCCGCGCCCACAAAGTTGGAGCGCGCTGCCTTTGCCAAGGTGCTGCAGGCGCAGGCCTACGACGCGGTGATTGATTTCCAGGGCCTCATTAAATCGGCCCTGGTGGCGCGCAGTGCACGGCTGGCGCCGGGCGGCTTTCGCGCTACCTACGCCAACGCCAGCGAGGCCTGCGCCTACGAGTGGCCGGTGCGCTGGCTGCTGGACCGTACCTTTCCCATGCCCCGTCGCATCCACGCAGTGGCGCGCTACCGCTTGTTGGCGGCGCTGGCCCTGGGCTACGCGGCTGAAGGCGCCAACATCTATCCCCTGGTGCCCCTGCCGCCGGGTGTGCCTTTGAGCGAGCGCTATGGCGTGGTGCTGGCCCACGGCACCACCCGCGCCGACAACGAATGGCCCGAGGCCCACTGGATCGCCCTGGGCCGCCAACTCATCCATCAAGGCCACACGGTGGAGCTGCCCCAGGCGGGCCCCACTGAGCTGGCCCGCGTGCAACGCATCGCCGCAGCACTAGGGCCACAGGCCCGCGTCTGGCCCGCGCTGTCGCTGGCGCAGGTGGCGCAGCGCATGGCGGCTTGCAGTGGGGTGATAGGGGTGGATTCCGGCCTGAGCCATTTGGCCGTGGCGCTGGACGCGCCGCATGTCCAAATTTTCAGCCAGCCCCGCGCCTGGCGCGCTGGGCCGGTGGGCTGCGCCTACCAGGTGGCGCTGGGCGGCCAGGCGGCCCCCGGCGGGGCCGAAGTGTGGGCGGCTTGGCTGGTGGTGGGGGTGGCCTATGCCAGTGCGCACCCGGGCGCGTCCACCACAGCCGCAGGACCGCGCGCGTGAAGCGGGGCGAACGCTCCAGCCCTGGGACTGCCAGCGCGGTCCACCCCAGCCGCTGGTACGAAGGCTTGGCGCTGGACTTGTACAGCGCCGCGCTGTTTTTTGCGCAGCCCTTGTTGCGCCGCAAATTGCAGCAGCGCGCGCGCCAGGAGCCGGTCTACGCCCAGGATGTGGAGCAGCGCTTTGGCCATTACGACGCCTTGCAAGTGGCCGCAGCGCCGGGCACCTGGGTCTGGATTCATGCGGTGTCTTTGGGCGAAACGCATGCGGCGGCGGCGCTGCTGCAGCCATTGCGCCAGGCGCTGCCCGGCATGCGTCTTTTGCTCACCCACGGCACGGCCACGGGGCGCGAGGCCGGACGCAGCCTGCTGCAGCCGGGCGATGTGCAGGTCTGGCAGCCCTGGGACACGCCGGGTGCTACGCGCCGCTTTGTTCAGCACTTTCGCCCTCGCATCGGGCTGCTGGTGGAAACCGAAGTCTGGCCCAACCTGGTGCGCGCCTGCCAGCACGCTGGTGTGCCGCTGTGCCTGGTGAACGCGCGCTTAAGCGCCAAGTCGCTGCGCCAGTCGCAACGCCTGGCCTGGCTGGCGCTGCCGGCCTTTCGGGCACTCGCCGCCATCTGGCCACAAACCGAAGACGACGCCCGGCGCCTGCGCCTGTTGGGTGCCACGGTGCAGCCGCCGCTGGGCAACCTCAAATTTGACACCACGCCCGACGCCGACCAGTGCGCCCAGGGTCTGGCGCTGCGCCAAAGCGTGGGCAAGCCAGTGCTGGTGTTTGCCAGCTCACGCGAGGGCGAGGAACAGATGCTGCTGGACGCCTTGCGTTCGCATTTGCCCGCGCCCGACGCATTGCGCAGCGTGCAGTGGCTGCTGGTGCCGCGCCATCCGCAGCGCTTTGATGCGGTGGCGGCGCTGTGTACGGCTGCCGGTCTGAGCGTGTCGCGCCGCAGCGTGGACGGATTGGGCTTTGCCCCGGCGGACATCTGGTTGGGCGACAGCCTGGGCGAGATGGCCTTGTATTTGGCCCTGGCTGACGTGGTGCTCTTGGGCGGCAGCTTCGCGCCTTTGGGCGGGCAAAATCTGATTGAGGCGGCGGCCTGCGGCTGCCCGGTGGTGATGGGCCCGCACACCTTCAATTTTGCCCAGGCGGCAGAAATGGCGCAGTTCGAGGGCGCCGCCTATGCAGTGTCCGACATGGCGCAGGCGCTGGAACGCGCACTGCAGCTCGTGCAAGACCCCTTGGCGCTAGAGGCCAGCAGCAGCGCAGCGCTGGCCTTTGCCTCGCGCCACGCGGGTGCGGCGCGTCGCACCAGTGTGCAGATTGTGGAATTGCTGGTCGGCCAAGAGGCCTGAGGCCCCGTTCGGCGTACCGCTATTTCGCCAGCAGCGCGTTGACAGGCTGCAAATCAGCCTCTTGCAGGGTGCCGTTGGCTTGGCGCAAACGCAAGCCCCCCACCAGCACGTCGTAGCGGGCTTTGGCCAGTTTGGCCTTGGTGTCAAAGAGCTGGCTTTGCGAGTTCAGCACGTCAATATTGATGCGTACACCCACCTGGTAGCCCAGCTTGTTGGCGTCCAGCGCGCTCTGGCTGGACACTTCGGCGGCCTCAAAAGCTTTGACCTGGCCCTGAACCGATTCGACCCCGTAAAACGCGGTTCGTGTTCCCTGAGCGACGCCGCGCAAGGCCGTCTCCAGGTCAGCACGGGCTTTTTCCTCCAGGGCGACTGTTTCTTTCACTCTGTTTTGGATGGAATAGCCCGCAAAAAGCGGCAGATTAAAGCTCACTCCCAGGGAGCTTGCGTTGCTGCCATAGTCTTTGGGATACGTGGCCGAGCCGTTGTTCGTGCTGGCCTGGTAGCTCGCCACCAGGTCAAGCGTGGGCAAATGTCCGGCCTGGGACTTTCGGGTTTCCAGTTTTGCCACGTCCAATGCCACCTGCAACTGCTGGACTACAGGGTGCTCGGTCTGTGAGCGGCTGACCCAGGCGTCCACGTCGCTGACGGCAAAGGCATTCAGGGCCACCGGCTCGACCAGTGGCTTGGGTTGCGCGCTGGGTTGGCCTACCAGTTGGGCCAGAGCAAGATTTTTGACCCGCAGGTCGTTGGCAGCGGCAATCTCTTGGGCAATGACCAAGTCAAAACGCGCTTGGGCCTCGCGGGTGTCGGTGATAGTGGCGGTACCGACCTCAAAATTACGCTTTGCCGATGCCAATTGTTCCTGTACCGCCGATTTTTGCGCCTTGACGAATGTCAGGCTGTCACTGGACGCCAGCACATCGAAATAGGCTTGGCTCAGGCGCACGATGAGGTCCTGCTCTGCCGCCTTCAGTGCGGCGCTCGCCTGTTCGTTGGCCTTTAGGCTTTGCTGGTACGAGGCGTCGTCGGCTGGGCGGTAAAGCGCCTGTGATGCGCTAAGCGTAGCCGTTTGGGTGCCGAAGGTACGGTCTACGGCTGCGCTTGCATTGGAGCCGCTCTCATAGTTGCTGCGCGCGGCGCTGGCTCCCAGTCCCACCTTGGGCAACCACAATGCGCGCGCTTGGTCTGCCTTGTACAGCGTGGCGTCGTACTGGGCTTTGGCCGATTGGAAGGACGCGTCGTAGCCGCGTGCCGCGCTGTAGAGGTCTACCAGGCTTTGGGCCTGTGCTGAGACGCCCAGTCCGAGTGCGAGTAGCAGAGGGAGAAGGCGAAAGCCGTTGAAATTTGGGGAGCTGGACATGGTGGTATCTCGTTG
>CANFNE010000014.1 GCA_947448105.1 Burkholderiales bacterium | reverse complement strand
GGAGGGGCAGCGGATCGAAGATCCGCCAATCGAAAGGCCGGGGCCTTTCGATTGGTAAAGGCAGAAGATGGAAACACGGAACATCGTTCTCAACGTCAACGGCATCGAGGTCATCTACAACCACGTGATCCTGGTGCTGAAGGGCGTATCGCTGCAGGTGCCCGAAGGCGGCATCGTGGCCATCCTGGGCGGCAATGGCGCGGGCAAAACCACGACCTTGCGTGCTATCAGCAACTTGCTGGCTGGCGAGCGCGGTGCGGTGACCAAAGGCAGCATCGAGCTGCGTGGTGAGCGCATCGAGAACCTGTCACCCGCCGACCTGGTGCAGCGCGGCGTGGTGCAGGTCATGGAGGGTCGCCACTGCTTTGCCCACCTGACCATCGAGGAAAACTTGCTGACCGGCGGCTACACCCGCAAAAACAAGGCCGAGGTGGAGGCTAACTTGGAAAAGGTCTACGCCTATTTCCCCCGGCTCAAGACCCGGCGCGCCAGCCAGGCGGCGTACACATCGGGTGGCGAACAGCAGATGTGCGCCATTGGACGCGCGCTGATGGCCAACCCCAGCATGGTGCTGCTCGACGAGCCGTCCATGGGCCTGGCGCCGCAAATCGTCGAAGAGGTGTTTGAGATTGTCAAAGACCTCAATGCCAAAGAAAAAGTCACCTTCTTGCTGGCCGAGCAAAACACCAATATGGCGCTGCGCTACGCCGACTACGGCTACATCATGGAGTCCGGTCGGGTGGTGATGGACGGCGCGGCCAGCGACCTGGCGAGCAACGAAGACGTCAAGGAGTTCTACCTGGGCGTGGGCGGCGGCGAGCGCAAGAGTTTCAAAGACGTCAAAAGCTACAAACGGCGCAAGCGCTGGCTGGCATAAACCACGAAGGACACCGTATGTCAGACCACTACGACGCGCTGGAACACCGCGCCCCAGCCGCGCGCGAGGCCGCACTGCTGGCAGCTTTGCCTGCGCAGATTGCCCACGCCAAAGCAAATGCTCCGGCCTTTGCGCAGTCGTTGGCGCACATTGACGCGGATGCCATCACCTCGCGGGAGGGCCTCGCCACGCTGCCGGTGATCCGCAAACACGCCTTGCTCGAACAGCAAAAAGCAGCGCGCGCGGCCGGCGGCAATGTGTTTGGGGGCTTTAGCGCCCTGGGTTTTGGCGCGTCCATGCCGCGCGTGTTTGCCAGTCCCGGCACGATTTACGAGCCCGAAGGGCGGGGCGCCGACTACTGGCGCATGGCGCGCGCCATGTTTGCCGCTGGTTTTCGCGCGGGCGAGCTGATCCACAACTGCTTTAGCTACCACTTCACCCCGGCGGGGTCGATGATGGAAACCGGCGCCCATGCGCTGGGTTGCACCGTGTTTGCGGGCGGCACAGGCCAGACCGAGCAACAGGTCAGCGCCATGGCCGAGCTGCAACCGGCGGGCTATATCGGCACGCCGAGTTTTCTGAAAATCATCGTGGAAAAAGCGCTGGAGCTGGGCGTGCCCCTGCCCAGCCTGCGCAAAGCGCTGGTTTCGGGTGAGGCATTCCCCCCGTCTTTGCGCGACTGGATGACAGCCCAAGGCGTAGACGCCTACCAGTGCTACGCCACCGCCGATGTGGGCCTGATTGCCTACGAGACTGCCGCCCGCCAGGGCCTGGTAGTGGACGAAGGTGTGATTTTGGAGATCGTGCGCCCCGGGACCGGCGACCCGGTGGCGGTGGGCGAAGTCGGCGAGGTGGTGGTTACCACGCTGAACCCGGCCTACCCGCTGGTGCGCTTTGGTACCGGCGACCTGTCGGCGGTGTTGGCCGGGCCGTGCCCCACCGGGCGCAGCAATCTGCGTATCAAAGGCTGGATGGGCCGCGCCGACCAGACCACCAAAATCCGGGGCATGTTTGTGCACCCCGAGCAGGTGGACCAGATTGCCAAGCGCTTTCCCGAAGTGCTGCGCGCGCGCCTGGTGGTCAGCGGCGCCATGGCCCAAGACGTAATGACCCTCAAGGTCGAAAGTGGCTCTGCCGCCGACGGCCTGGCCGAGCGCCTGGCAGAAGCCGTGCGCGATGTGACCAAGCTGCGCGCGGCGGTGGAACTCAGCGCCCCGGGCAGTCTGCCCAACGATGGCAAGGTCATTGAGGACGCGCGCAGTTACCAGTAGCGGGCGGTCGATCGCGCAGCCTTGCAGCTGGCCTTCAATGCGCTCAGGCTTGAACGGGTCGACCAGCTGGGTACTTACACGGATGGGAAGGCGGCCCCAATGGCGCTAGACTGCACTTTTATTTTTCAGGAGCTTTCGATGAAAAAACTGGCCGCCCTTATGGCCGCACTGTCCTGCGTTTTTGCCTTTGCAGACACCTACCCGTCCAAACCCATTTCCATCGTCGTGCCCTTCGCGGCTGGCGGCCCGACGGACCGCGTGGCGCGCGATCTGGCGGAGGCCATGCGCAAACCCTTGGGTGAGGTCAGCATCATCATCGACAACGTACTGGGTGCGGGTAGTTCCATCGGATCCAACAAAGTCGCCAAGGCGGCGCCTGACGGCTACACCATTTTGCTCAACCACATCGCAATGGCCAGCATGCCCAATCTGCTGCGCAAAATGCCTTTTAACGTAGAAAATGACTTTGAATACCTGGGCATGATCAACGATGTGCCCATGACTGTGATTGCCAAGCCGAGCATGCCAGCCAAGAATTTCAAGGAATTTCGCGATTGGCTCAATGCCAACAAAGGCAAGATCAACCTTGGCAATGCTGGGGTCGGTTCAGCCTCTCATTTGTGTGGCTTGATGTTCCAAAATGCGGTTCAAATTGACATGGCGTCCATCCCCTACAAGGGCACGGCGCCCGCCATGACCGATTTGATCGGTGGCCAGATTGACCTGATGTGCGACCAAACCACCAACACGACGACCCAAATTGAGGCCAAGAAAGTGCTGGCTTTTGGGGTAACCACCGCCAAGCGGCTGACCACGCCGGCTCTGAAAGACCTGCCGACCCTGCAGGAGTCGGGTCTTAAAGGTTTTGAGGTGACGATCTGGCACGGTTTGTATGCGCCTAAGGGCACGCCAGCGGACGTGTTGGCCAAGATCAACCATGCTTTGAAAGTGGCGCTGAAAGACCCCGATTTCATCAAGAAGCAGGAAGCGCTGGGCGCAGTAGTGGTCACCGACAAACGCGTGGAGCCCGCCGAGCACAAGAAATTTGTCGCCGCCGAAATCGCCAAGTGGAGCCCTGTGATCGCGGCTGCCAAGGAATACATCGACTAAGCGCCCCGGTTTGTGCGTGCCGCAGCAGGGCTGTGGCACTGTCTACCCTTGCAGAGATCGTCTCGGGCTACACGCCCCAGACGATTTCTTTTTTGGCGTCCAGGCAACGCTGCGCCATTTGAATAAAGGGCAGGCTGCGTTGGCGCAAACCTACGGCGGGCGCAGGGGGGGGCACTTGGCCCTGTTCGCGGGCCAGTGCCACCTGCTCGGCGCGGGCGCTTTCCTCTAGCGCCACCGCCGCTTGCAGAGCGGCAATGGCTGGCGCCATTTCTTCGGGCTGCAAAATGCCCTGTTGAAGCTGGGACGCGTCGCCCTTGCCAATGATTTTGAGGATGGATGCGCCGTTGGGCTGCAACATAATCAGGTCGCCGGCGGCTTTGGATTTGAATTTGTAAATCATGGTGGCGCCAGCATACGCGCTTTGCCCGCCTTTGTTGGAGTGTTACCGTGCCCCAGATCCATATTGACCGCACCCATGGTTTGTCCTTGCCCAAGGCGCAGGCGATGGCCAAGGCCTGGGCGCAGTCCGCCCAAGACGAATTCGGCATGCAAACCCAGTACGCACCGCTCGCCGCAAGCCCCGAGGGAGAAAATGTGTGGCATTTCAAGCGCACCGGTGCGCAGGGCACGCTGCGCGTTACGCCCGAGCGATTTGTTTTGGAGGTCAAGCTCGGGTTTTTGCTCGGCACCTTCAAACACCGGATAGAGGCCGAGTTGCTGCACAACCTGGACACCTTGTTGGCGCGTACCGACTGATGCGGACAGATCAGTGCTGGCCTGCGCCATCGTCCCCAAGCCGACGGCAAGCTCGCCGATAATTGCGGTTTCGATTCTTGTATGGCCCCGCCTCTGCCCGCTATGACACATGCTCTTATTACCCCGGTGATTCTTTGTGGCGGCTCTGGCACCCGCCTGTGGCCCTTGAGCCGCAAAAGCCTGCCCAAGCAGTTTGTGCCCTTGATTGGCGACAAAAGCCTGCTGCGCCTGACGGTGGAGCGCCTGGCGCTGGTCAATCCGGCCATGGTGTGCGTGGCGGCCGACGACCACCGGTTTTTGGTCGCGCAAACCCTGCACGAAGCCAAATTGCGGGGCACGGTGATTTTGGAGCCCTCGGCCCGCAACACGGCCGCAGCCATGGCCCTGGCCGCTTTGGCCGCCCGTGCGGACGAGCTTCTGCTGTTTTGTCCGGCTGACCACCACATTCCCGACGCTGCTGCCTTCGCCGCCATGGTGGAGCAAGGCCGCAGCGCAGCCTTGGGCGGCGCCATCGTTACCTTTGGCGTGGCACCGAGCTTTCCCAGCACGGCGTACGGCTACATCGAACAAGGCGCAGCGCGCTCGGACGGCACGCGCAACGTGCAGCGCTTTATCGAAAAACCCCGTGCCGAGGTGGCGCAACAGCTGCTGCTGGCAGGCAACGTGCTGTGGAATGGCGGCATCTTCTTGTGCCAGGCGCAGGTGCTGCTGCAAGCCATGCAGCGCCATGCTGCGGACATTCACGCCTCTTGCGTGGCCGCCTGGGGCGGCGCCGAGAAAGACGAGGTCGGCGGGCAAACCTTCTTTCGTCCTGGAGCCGCGCTGTTTAACGCCTGCCGCTCGCAAAGCATTGACTACGCAGTGATGGAACACCACGACAACGTGGCCGTGGTGCCTTTCACCGGCGCCTGGAGCGACGTGGGCAGCTGGAATGCCGTGGCCGAACTGGCGGTGGCTGACGCACTGGGCAACCGCGCGGGCGGGGAAATTGCACACGCCCACCACCTCAAGACCCAAAACACCTACATCCACGCCGCAGGCCAGCGCCCCGTGGTGGCCTTGGGCACGCACGACCTGCTGATCATCGATACGCCCGATGCGCTTTTGGTGGCTGACGTCAGCCAGGCCGAAGCAGTGAAAGAAGTGGTCGCCACGCTCGAAGCCCTGGACGCCTCACAAGCCCTGCACCACCGGCGCGTGGCGCGACCCTGGGGTTGGTACGACAGCGTGGACATGGGCCCGCGTCACCAGGTCAAGCGCATCGGCGTCAACCCGGGTGCCAGCTTGTCCTTGCAAATGCACCACCACCGCGCCGAGCACTGGATTGTGGTTCGCGGCACGGCGGAGGTGACCAACGGCGAATCGGTGTTGATCCTCACGGAAAACCAGAGCACCTTCATCCCCCTGGGCCAAACCCACCGCCTGGCCAATCCGGGCAAAGTGATGCTGGAAATTATCGAGGTGCAGAGTGGTTCGTATTTGGGGGAGGATGATATTGTGCGGTTTGAAGATAATTATGGGCGGGGTTGATAAGGGATCGACGCATCCAAGAGTCGCGCACGGCAATTAGAATTAGCGATTGAAAAAAATAAAATCCCCGCAATGGATGGAGCAACTTACCAGCTTTGTTAAAAACAAATGGATGGATGGCAGCAGCATTTCTGTCATTCTTCGCAATAGCGGTTGGTTGTTGTTCGACAAGTTTTTCAGGTTATCGCTCGGTGTGCTGATGGGGGCTTGGATGGCCCGCTACCTGGGTCCGGCAGAGTTTGGCGAGCTGGCTTATGTTTTGGCCTACATTGCTTTTTTCCAATCCGTCGCGGTACTGGGCTTGGATGGAATATTGGTCCGTGAGATAGCCCAAAAGAAGAAGCGCGCTAATGAGTTTCTGGGAACGGCCTTTGCGCTGCGCCTGGGAGCGGGGATACTTTGTTGGCTCGCAGCTGTTGGCGGCATGGTGTGGCAAAACGGAATCCATGACCGCAGCGTGCTTCTCACTGCACTGGCAGGTGGTTCGCTGGTATTTCAGGCGGCCGACACCGTTGACCTTTGGTTTCAAAGCCAAAGCCAAAGCCGCCGTACCGTATTAGCGAAAAGTATTGCTTACCTCGCTTCAAATGGCATCAAAGTAGCGCTGATTTTGAATGACGCGCCTCTGGCAGCATTTGCTGCAGTAATGGCCGTGGATGGTCTTGCAGCCGCAGTCGGACTGACCCTTGCCTACCGAAGGGCGCCTTGTGAAGGACTTTGGATACGCACTGCAAATACGGCGCGACTTCTTTTATCGGAAAGTTGGCCGCTGATACTCTCAGGTTTGTCCATCATCGTGTATATGCGCATCGACCAGATCATGATTAAAGAAATGCTTGGCACTAAGCAGTTGGGTATTTATACCGCAGTGTTGCCGATTGCCACTGTGTGGCAATTTATTCCAGTAATACTAAACCTCAGTCTCGCTCCCTTCGTGGCACGTAAAAAAGAAGAGAGTGAACTCGCTTATTGGCGTGCGCTAAAAAATATATTTCGAGCTTACACCTTGATGGCGTGGTTGGTTTGTATTGCAACGGTTTTGTTTTCAGGTGCACTGATAGATATACTATATGGGGCCCAATACGAACAGGGTGCCGAGATCTTGTCAATTTATGTCTTCACCAATATCTTCATAAATTTAGGCGTCGCACAAGGCCTGTGGATACTCAATGATAAGCGGGCGACCGTGGGACTTTTTAATACCATTGTGGGCGCTATTGTCAGTATCGCGGGCAACTTTATTTTCATTCCCAAGTTTGGACTGATGGGGGCTGCTTTAACATCAGTGATAGCCATGGCAACTTCAGCGTGTTTGGCAAATATAATTTCAGCACGAAGAATATTTTTCCTCCAAATAAAATCATTAATATTGCGTTAATTTGAAATGATTAGTAACTCACTTGCTATTGCAAAAAAAATCCTTAAGTTATATGCGGGGAAATATCTAGGATTTTATTTTTATGGCAGATATTCTTATGCGCAAGAAGGTGAAGATTTGGTCGTTCAGCGCCTTCTGGTCGGTCAAAGGCGTGGCTTTTACGTCGAGGTGGGTTGTCACCATCCATTTCGGTTTTCCAACACGTATCTCTTTTATAAAAACGGATGGCGTGGCGTTTGCATCGATCCTTTACCAGGAACCAAAAAATTATTTAACTTAACACGTCCAAGGGATATAACGCTAGAAATAGGTGTAAATGAGCACACAAGTACTCTGAAATATTATATGTTTAATGAGCCGGCTTTAAACACCTTCGACCCTGCAGTCGCAGGAGATCGTGATGGAGCAAAAGAGTATCGCATAATTGGTGAAAAACTGGTTGAGGTTAAGCGCTTGGGCGATATATTGCATAGCTTCGAAAATCTACCGGCGATTGACATTCTTTCCGTTGATGTTGAAGGTCTGGATTTACAGGTCCTAAAATCTAACGATTGGGATCGATTCAGGCCAAGGATAATTATCGCTGAATGTCTTTCGATGGCGATGGAAGATATTTCGTCTGATTCAGTTTATCGATATCTCATGGATTTAGATTACTCTGTCTATGCCAAAACCGGACATAGTGTAATTTTTGTTAGTAAGCGCTAAAAATACTAATCAACCTATAAATTACACCGAAACCAAGTAGTAGCCCGCCAGAGAGATGAATTCGAGAGATGAAACACGACATCATGCTGAGCGAGAAAAAAATTCCAAGTTATTGGAGTGCACTGAATGACCCACTTCCACCTGACCACGCCAGTAGCGTTCATCATTTTTAACCGCCCCGATACGACGTCACGTGTGTTTGCAGAAATCGCCAAGGCGAGACCGACGAAGCTATTGGTTATCGGAGACGGCCCGCGCACCGATCGCCCGGGTGAGGCCGAACGCGTGGCGGCCACCCGAGCGGTAATCAAGCAAGTGGATTGGGACTGCGAGGTGTTGACAAATTTTTCTGAGATTAATTTGGGCTGTAAGAAACGGGTGTCGAGTGGAATCGATTGGGTTTTTGAGCAAGTAGAAGAAGCCATCATCCTCGAAGATGATTGCTTACCAAACACCAGTTTTTTCCGGTATTGCCAGGAGATGCTTGCGCTGTATCGCGATGAGAAGCGTATCGGAATTATTAGCGGTGACAACTTTCAATTTGGCAGGCGATACAGTGAGGACAGCTACTATTTTTCTAAATATGTCCATATATGGGGCTGGGCCACTTGGCGTGATCGTTGGGCGGGAAGCTACGACGTCGCCATCTCTGCTTGGCCCCGTGTTCGCGATGAAGGACGACTCATCGATTTGGTCGGCAGTGCGGAAGAGGCTAAATACTGGAGCAAGATTTTCGAACGGGTGTACCGAGGTGAAATCGATACCTGGGACTACCAGTGGTTATTTGCGAATTGGCTGCAGGGTCGGTTAAATATCTTGCCCGCGGTCAATCTCATTTCGAACATTGGCTTCGGCAGCGGGGCGACGCATACCACTGGCGGTGGTGAGTTGGCGAATATGGCGATGGAATCGATATCGTTTCCGTTGTTACATCCTTTGGGTTTTGTCAGGAATGTCCGAGCCGATCATTTTAGTGATCAAGTATGTGTTCGTGTTTCTGTGTGGCGGCGTATCCGTAGAAAATTTTTCTACTGGATTTTATAGCCTTGGCCCGTTATGAAAAATAGGATGTCATCCATGATCTGTCCCATTTGCTCTGCTGAGATGCATCATGTATTTTCCGCGGTCGTTCTTCGCCGGCATGCGGTGGACTATGAGGTTTGTCACAGCTGCGGCTATTTGCGAGCACACGAACCTTTTTGGCTTGAGGAAGCTTACTCGTCGGCCATAGCCACAGCGGACACCGGCATCGTCTTGCGCAATTTCGCTATTGCGGGCAAGGTCGCTGCCATACTTTATTGGGCATTGAAGGAGCGGGGCGCTGGCAGGTATATGGACGCTGCCGGAGGCTATGGTTTACTCACGCGGCTGATGCGGGATTTCGGATTCGACTTTTATTGGAGAGACAAATACTGTCTGAACCTTGTAGCCCCGGGATTCGAGTACAACGAACACGTTGGAGACTGTGTTGCGGTAACCGCAATGGAAGTCCTAGAGCACGTGTCCGACCCAATTGCGTTTGTCCAAGAAACTCTTGCCACTGCAAAAGCGCAAACATTGATATTCAGCACCGAACTCTATGAAGGCGATCCGCCGCAACCAGATTCCTGGTGGTACTACGCATTTGAGACGGGCCAACATATATCGTTTTATCAGCGACGTACTTTAAAGGAAATCGGAAAGCAGCTAGGCCTTCACTTCTACAGTGCAGGAGGAATTCATATCCTTTCCAAGACTGTCGTTAATGAAATTTTATTGCGAGTTCTCACGAGTAAAATATCTTCGATATTATCGCCTTGGTGGATTCGAAAAATAGTGGGCTCCAAGACTATTCCGGATCATGAAAAAATACTTGCTGGATCACCATCTACTTCCTCCGAATGAAAATAGTCTACGACCATCAGATATTCGGCTGGCAGAAATACGGTGGTATTTCTCGTTATTTTTTTGAGTTGGCAAATAATATTGCGATCTCAAATGCTGCGGATGTATCCGTCCTTAGCCCGCTGTTTGTGAATTCCTATCTTCCGCTTGCGTCGGAAAATTTGCATGTTATCGGAAGAAAATGGCCTGCCATCCGTCGGAGTGGACGTCTATTTCGGGCGCTCAACCAGTTAATGGCTTCTGCTTTGATGCGAAATTTGTCCCCCGATATCGTCCACGAGACATACTATTCAAAACATCGAAATGCTCCCAATAACAGCCGTGTAGTTGTTACCGTGTTCGACATGATCCACGAGCGCTTTCCGACGTCCTTTCCTGCGTGGGACCTTACTTCACGGGAAAAGGTGCTGGCAGTTCAGCGCGCGGATCATATTATCTGCATTTCTGAACAAACCAGAAAAGATCTTATTGAGATATTAAATATTAATCCGGATTACACATCGGTAGTGCATTTGGGATTTTCATTAACGCAAGGCCATAATCATGCAGAGGTTAAAACGGCGAGGGCCGATAGACCGTACTTCCTGTACGTTGGCGGTCGCGGCGGTTACAAAAACTTCGAAGGATTTATTCGCGCTTTTGTAGCGAACAGTCGGCTACGGGCGGGCTTTGATGTGATTGCGTTTGGTGGAGGCGCATTCAGTTCTACTGAACGCAGTTGGTTGGCCCAATTGGGTTTGGTTGGTGACCATGTCAGGCAGGTTTCGGGAGACGATGTGCAGTTGGCAGAGTTGTACCGCGGCGCCGAGGCGTTCGTCTACCCGTCGCTTTACGAGGGTTTTGGCATTCCCCCCTTGGAGGCCATGGGTTTCGATTGTCCGGTGGTGTGTAGCAATACAAGCTCGGTGCCTGAGGTTGTGGGCGATGCGGGGCTTTTTTTCGATCCAGGTGATGTTGGCTCCATAGAAAATGCACTTGTGCAGATCACCGAGAATACGAGCCTGCGCAGTGCCTTGGTTGCACGCGGCCGAAAGCGAATTGAATTCTTTTCCTGGGAAAAATGCGCCTCGGAGACAGTGGATATCTACAAGAAAGTACTGGCATGAAGGCTCTAATTTGTGGTGTGACGGGTCAGGATGGAAGCTATTTGGCCGAACTTTTATTGGCCAAAGGCTACGAGGTGCTGGGAACATCACGCGATGCCATGGCCACGCCCTTCTCAAATTTAATAAAGCTTAACATTCGGGATCAATTGCAAACGACCTCGATGGCCATCAATGATTTCCGGAGCGTGTTCGGTGTTGTCCAGCGGTTCAAGCCTGATGAAATCTACAATCTTGCGGGGCAGACCTCCGTCGGGCTTTCATTTGAGCAGCCGGTAGAGGCAATAGAAAGTATTGCCCAGGGCACGCTGAATATGCTGGAGGTCATCCGTTTGGTTGACCGTCCCATACGTTTTTATAACGCCGGCTCTAGCGAGTGTTTCGGGGATACGGGCAGTGAGCCGGCGGATGAGACCACGGCCTTCCGACCACGCAGCCCCTACGCGGTAGCTAAGGCTTCCGCACATTGGCTTGTTCAAAACTACCGTGAGTCGTACGGAATTTTTGCATGCACCGGTATCCTGTTTAATCACGAGTCTCCTCTGCGCCCGGAACGTTTTGTGACGCAGAAAATTGTGCGTGCCGCCGCGAGAATCTGCCATGACCGCGCTAAGTTTCTCCAATTGGGAAATATTGAAATATTCCGTGATTGGGGCTGGGCTCCAGATTACGTGGAAGCGATGTGGAAGATGCTACAGCAGCCCAGTCCTGACGATTATGTGATTGCGACGGGGCAAACCAATTCGCTGGAGTATTTTGTGGAACGGGTATTCGCGCATTTTGATCTTGACTGGAAGGAGCACGTTCGAGTGGACAGTGGTTTGTTCCGGCCATCGGATATTCGCATCAGCTGTGGCAATCCGCACAAGGCGGCAATGAATCTGGGATGGACTGCACGGACCAGCTTTCAAACCATGGTTGACAGCATGTCTGAGGCGGCTGCACTGGCAGTCGGTGAGGAGCGACGGTGATCTACTCGGACACTGCTTGTTACAAAATTCGGCAAGTTATCAAATGAAAATCAGCGTTATTACGGTTTGCTACAACAGCCAATCTACCATCCAAAAAGCCATCGACTCCGTTGCGTGGCAAACATGGCCTTCGATCGAGCATATCGTTGTCGATGGTGCGTCGCGGGACGATACCGTGTCGATTATTCAGGCTAACGCGCAAAAGATTGCACATTTTGTGTCAGAACCCGACACCGGTGTTTACGAGGCAATGAACAAAGGCTTACAACTCGCGACGGGCGACGTGATTGCCTTTTTGAATTCTGATGACGTTTACCATGACGCGAAGGCATTAGAAACTGTGGCGCTCGCCATGAAGGATGAAGGCTTGGATGCACTGTACGGCGACGTGGAGTTTTTCAACGCTGATAATCCTGCCGTTACAGTGCGGATCTATGACTCGGGCCAATTTTGTCCCGCGCGTCTCGCAAGGGGTTGGATGCCGGCGCATCCCGCCCTGTTTGTTCGGCGTGAAATTTATCGACGATTTGGGTATTTTCGTGAGGATTACCGAATCGCGGGCGACTTCGAGTTTGTTGCCCGAATTTTCAAAGATGGACAACTGAAAAGCCGCCATCTTTCAAAGGTTTTCGTACGTATGCAAACAGGTGGGTTGAGTACAGCGGGATTGCGGGCCACCTATCTATTGAATCAAGAAATTTTAAGGGCATGTCGACAAAATGGCATTACAAGCAACTGGCTGATGGTGCTCTCAAAGTACTTTTTTAAAGTGCGTGAATTTTTTCATGTCTAGCATTTACTTTCAGTGGTGCGATTTGGCTGGTAGCCTGGTGTTCGGCGATGGTGCTGAATTCGCGGTCTATCTTCCAATTTTATAAAATTTGAGTAGAAGATACTGATTTGTTCAACGATTATCTTTCACGCGTTCTGGTGACTGGTGCGACCGGCTTCGTCGGTCGGGCGCTGGTGGACCGACTGCAGTCCGCTTCTGTGCCGCTATTGTTGCCCAGGTATTTGAATATCGCCGCCGTCGACATGGCGGGCGTCTCCACCCTCATCCACCTCGCCGCCCGCGTCCACGTCATGCGCGACACCGCTGCAGACCCCTTGGCCGCGTTCCGCGCGGTCAATGTCGAGGCCACGCTGGCGCTCGCCTCCCAGGCGGCCGGCGCTGGGGTGCGCCGCTTTGTTTTTGTCAGCTCGGTCAAAGTCAATGGCGAAGCCACGGCGCTGGGCCATCCTTTTACCGAGCGCGACGCCCCTGCACCGCAAGACGCCTACGCGGTCTCCAAATGGGAGGCCGAGCACGGTTTGCGCCAGATTGCCCAAGATACGGGCATGGAAGTCGTCATCATTCGCCCCCCGCTGGTGTACGGGCCGGGCGTCAAGGCCAATTTCGCGGCACTCATGCGCGCGGTGCAGCGCGGTTTACCCCTGCCGCTGGGGGCGGTGCACAACTTGCGCAGTTTGGTGGGTTTGGACAATCTGGTGGATTTCATCCTCACCTGCGCCCGCCACCCCGCCGCAGCCAACCAGTCCTTTTTCGTCAGTGACGGGGCCGATCTCTCCACGCCCGACCTGGTGCGCGCGATGGCCCGCGCCGCCGGTCGCCCGGCACGGCTTTTTTCGGTGCCAGTGGCTGCGCTGGCCGCACTTGCGGGGCTTTTGGGCAAGCGTGCGGCGGTGGACCGTGTGTGCAGCAGTTTGCAAGTCGATATTTCCAAGGCGCGCGCGCTATTGCAGTGGGCGCCACCCCTGCGCCTTGACCAGTGTCTTGACCGCGCGTTTGCGGTACCTGCGCAATGACCAAGCGCTGCTTTGATGTTGTCTTGGCTCTGGTCGCGGGGCTGCTGTTGCTCTTGCCTTTGGTGCTTGTGGCGGCGATGGTGCGCTTGACGTCCAAAGGGCCTGCCTTGTACTGGTCAGACCGCGTTGGCAGAAACAATGTGATTTTCAAAATGCCAAAATTTCGCAGTATGCGTGTGGGCACGCCCGCTGTCGCGACCCATTTGCTGCGCGACGCGGATGCGGCGCTCACGCCTATCGGTTCTTTTCTGCGAAAAAGCAGTTTGGACGAAATTCCACAGTTATGGAGTATTTTGCGGGGCGATATGAGTTTTGTCGGCCCGCGACCGGCCTTATTCAACCAGGACGATTTGATTGTGCTGCGCACACAATGCGGCGTTAGCCAGCTCGTACCGGGCCTGACCGGATGGGCGCAAGTGAATGGGCGCGACACCTTGCCCATACCTGACAAAGTGGCGCTAGACCAGCGCTATTTGCAAATACATTCGTTTTGGTTTGATCTTTACATACTATGGCTGACATTTTTGCGCGTCCTTCGCCGCAAAGATGTGGCGCATTAATACAAAGCTGTTCTATAATATTCCGGTCCATCACTCTATTAGCGGAGATTTATACATGAGCAACCTCATTGACATCCAGTCCCAAATCGAAAAGCTGCAAAAGCAAGCCAATGAAATTAAGGCCAAAGACTTCAGCGCCACGGTCAAAGAGATTTTGAGCAAGATGCAAGCTTTTGGTATTACTGTCAAAGACCTGCAGGCGCCCAAAGCCGGTAAGTCCGGTAAACCCGGCCGTCCCGCCAAGGCAAAAGCAGCCGCAACAAAGGCGCCCAAAGGCGCACGCAAGCCCAGCGCCCCCGTGGCGCCCAAGTTCCGTGGCCCCAATGGCGAAACCTGGTCTGGCCGCGGTCTGACGCCCAAGTGGCTGAGCTCCTTGGTTGCCCAAGGCCAAAGCAAAGAGTCCTTTGCGGTAAAGCCGGAGTAAAGTTTCCGCCCTATATTCCTATGTGGTGAAACCGCCTGTTTGCGCAACTGCTTGCGCACAGGCGGTTTTTCTTTGCCATTCGTTTTGGATGTACCTGAAAATCTCGCAGCAGACGGTGGGGGGTGCAGGTGAAAAAGATAATGTTGGTTTCGCATCCGCCCGACAAAGTGGATTGACGTGTGTTGCTGAGTGGTCATAACTATGCAATTTGAAGTACTCGCCTGGTCGCGCAGCCGCAAGCAACTTGCGGTGATTGCCGTCGACGTGCTGCTATCCCTGCTGGCAACCTGGGCGGCTTTCTCTTTGCGGCTCGATACCCCTAATATTCCTACGCCCTTGCAATGGCGGGTTTATCTTCTGGCGCCGCTGCTGGCTGTTCCGGTGTTTGTCCGCTTTGGCTTGTACCGCGCCATCTTTCGGTATACCGGTCAGGCGGCCTTGATCGCCACGGCCAAGGCTGTTGCGCTGTACGGCGTCTTACTTTCGGTACTTTTGTTGGGAGCGCAGTGGACTATGGTTCCGCGCAGCCTGGGTATATTGCAGCCGCTTATCTTTTTGATATTGGTCGGCGCAAGCCGTGCATTTGCCCGCTTCTGGCTGGCAGGTCTGGATTTTTCGGGTGAGCACGCTGATACCAAACGCTTGCTGATATTCGGCGCGGGTACGGCCGGCGTGCAAACGGCGGTGGCGATGGCGGTATCGCGGCAGTTCAAGCTCGTGGGCTTTGTGGACGACGACCCGGCCAAGGTGGGGCGCAGTATCAACGGCGTCATGGTGAGCGCAGCAGCGCGGGTGCACCAACGGGTCATGGACGAGGGCATTACCGATATCTTGTTGGCCATGCCCAGTGCTTCGCGCCAGCGGCGACTGGAAATTATCCAGTCGCTCAACTCCCTGCCTGTGCACGTGCGCACCCTGCCCAGCATGGCCGACCTGGCCACGGGGCGGGTGACGGTGCAGGACTTTCGTGAACTGGATATTGAAGACCTGCTCGGGCGCGAACCGGTGCCGCCGCAGCCCGAGCTGCTGGCGCGCGATCTGGCAGACAAGGTGGTTCTGGTCACGGGTGCGGGGGGCAGCATTGGCTCGGAGTTGTGCCGCAGCATCGTGCTGCAGCGCCCGCGCCAGTTGCTGCTGCTCGACCACAACGAGTTTGGCCTGTACTTGATTCACCAGGAGTTAGAGGCCCTGTGCCGCGCGCAGGGCCTGGACGTAACGCTGGTGCCGCTGTTGGCCAGCGTGGTGCACGCTGATCGCATGCGCAGTGTGTGCATGGACTACCGTCCTGGCACGATTTACCACGCGGCGGCCTACAAACATGTGCCCTTGGTCGAAAACAACGCGGGCGAAGGCGTGCTCAACAATGTGTTTGGCACCTGGAACGTGGCGCAGGCCGCGCTGGCCAGTGGTGCGCAGCGCTTTGTGCTGGTGAGTACCGACAAGGCGGTGCGCCCCACCAACGTCATGGGCGCGAGCAAGCGCATGGCCGAACTGGTGCTGCAGGCGCTTGCAGCACAGCCCGGCGCCACCTGTTTTTCTATGGTGCGTTTTGGCAATGTGCTGGGTTCCAGCGGCAGCGTGGTGCCGCTGTTTCGCCAGCAGCTGGCCAGCGGCGGGCCGCTGACCGTGACGCACCCGGACGTCACGCGCTACTTCATGACCATTCCCGAAGCGGCGCAACTGGTGCTGCAAGCCGGCGCCATGGGGCAGGGCGGTGATGTGTTTGTGCTCGACATGGGCGAGCCCGTCAGGATCGTGGATCTGGCGCGGCGCATGGTGCAGCTCTGCGGCCTGTCGGTCCGCGAGGCGGCGAATCCGGATGGCGACATCCGCATTGAAATCACCGGCCTGCGCCCGGGCGAGAAGCTGTTTGAGGAGTTGCTGATTGGCGACAACCCCGAGCCCACGGCCCACCCGCGCATCATGAAAGCGCAAGAGGCCTGCCTGCCCTGGCCGCAGCTGGATGTGCATTTGCAGGCCTTGCGCGCAGCGGCGTCTGCCCATGACGACACGGCACTTCGCACCGTGCTGGCGCAATGCGTGCACGGTTTTCCGGCCCCGGTCCTTGCGTGAATAATCGCGCCCACTGTATTTCCGCACCCCTGGCACTTTCCACCCAAGCAACATGACCACTCTCAGCCCACACGACAAAGCCGACATCCTGGCCCAGGCCCTGCCTTACATCCGCAAGTTCCATGGCAAAACCATGGTCATCAAGTACGGCGGCAACGCCATGACCGACCCCGCCTTGCAAGCCGCGTTTGCCCAAGACGTGGTGCTGCTCAAGCTCGTGGGCATCAACCCGGTGGTGGTGCATGGCGGCGGCCCGCAGATTGAGAACGCCCTCAAGCGTTTAGGTAAAACCGGCAACTTCATCCAGGGCATGCGCGTGACCGACGCCGAGACCATGGAAGTGGTTGAATGGGTGCTCGGTGGCGAAGTGCAGCAAGACATCGTGGGCCTGATCAACCAGGCCGGCGGCAAGGCCGTGGGCCTGACCGGACGCGATGGCGCCATGATCCGGGCACAAAAGCTCAAAATGCTTGACAACACCGACCCCAGCATTGAGCACGACATTGGCCAGGTGGGCGACATCGTCAGCATTGACCCCAGCGTGGTCAAGGCGCTGCAAGACGACGCCTTTATTCCCGTCATCAGCCCGATTGGCTTTGGGGAGAACAACGAGAGCTACAACATCAACGCCGACGTGGTCGCGGCCAAATTGGCCACCGTGCTGCACGCCGAAAAGCTCTTGATGCTGACCAATATCAGCGGCGTGCTCAACAAGGCTGGCGAACTGCTCACCGAGCTGAGCGCGCGCCAGATCGACGCCTTGTTTGCCGACGGCACCATCTCCGGCGGCATGCTGCCCAAGATTAGTGGCGCGCTGGACGCGGCCAAGAGCGGCGTCAAGGCGGTGCACATCGTTGACGGTCGCGTGCCCCACGTGCTGCTGCTCGAGATCCTGACCGACCAGGCCTTTGGCACCATGATCCGCTCGTCCTAGACGCCGCGCCTGCTGCGCCGGGGCGTCACGTCGGCGCCAGCAAGCGCCAAGGCAGAGCGACAAATGGTGCAAAATAGCACGACCGTACTATTTTTTCCCTGCGCCCTGATGTCCTTGCCCGTTTATTCTGAAGATTCAACGCTGGTGGCCGAAACCGAACGCCCCAGCGGTCGCTCCATGCTCAAAGGCCAGCAAACCAAGCAGGCCATCGTGCAGGCGGCGGTCGCTATGGGCACCCAGGTGGGCCTTGAAGGCCTGAGCATTGGCCACCTGGCCGAGCGCATGCAGATGAGCAAATCCGGTGTCTTTGCCCACTTTGGCTCGCGCGAAGAACTGCAGATTTCGGTGATCCGCGAGTATTTCTCCAGCTTCGAGCAAGAAGTTTTTTACCCTGCGATGAAGGCGCCCCAGGGTCTGCCCCGCGTGCGCGCGCTGTTTGACAACTGGATGAAGCGTGTGGCGGTCGAATTGCAGTCGGGCTGCATCTTCATCAGCGGCGCGGTCGAGTTTGACGACCGGCCCGGCCCGGTGCGCGATGCGCTGGTTCATTCGGTGCAAACCTGGTTGCAGGCGCTCTACCGCGCCGTGGTGCAGGCCAAGCAATGCGGCCATCTCTGGCCCGACGCGGACGAGCAGCAAGTGGCCTTCGAGATCCACGCCCTGATTTTGGCCTTGCATTACGAGGCCCGGTTTTTGAACAACCCCGGTTCCCTGGCACGCGCCAACCGGGGCTTTGACGACATCCTGGCCCGCTACGGCGTGCCCGGGGTTGCTGAAATTGCTTCCTAGTTTTCCTGTTTTTTTGATTTAAGGAGTTTTCCTCATGCCCAGCTATACCCCGCCTTTGCGTGACATGCAGTTTGTGATGCACGAGTTGCTCCACATTGTTGACGACTTGCAGCACATCCCCAAGCACGCCGATATGGACGCCGAGACCATCAACGCGGTGCTCGAAGAAGGCGGCAAGTTCGCCACCGAAGTGCTGTTTCCGCTGAACATCAGCGGTGACGCCGAAGGCTGCGTGCTCGACCCCAAGACCCACAGCGTGACTACGCCCAAGGGTTTTAAAGAGGCTTATGCGCAGTACGTCGAAGGCGGCTGGGCGGCGCTGGGTTGCGACCCCGCCTATGGCGGCCAGGGCCTGCCCCTCATCGTGAACCAAATGTTTTACGAGATGCTCAACAGCGCCAACCAGGCCTGGACCATGTACCCCGGCCTCACGCACGGCGCCTACGCCTCGCTGGCCGCCCACGGCACCGACGAACAAAAAGCCACCTACCTGCACAAAATGACCAGCGGGCAGTGGACCGGCACCATGTGCCTGACCGAGCCCCATTGCGGTACTGACCTGGGTCTGATGCGCACCAAGGCCGAATTGCAGCCCGACGGCACCTACCGCATCACTGGCAACAAAATCTTCATCAGTGCCGGTGAACATGACATGAGCGAGAACATCGTCCACCTGGTGTTGGCGCGCCTGAGCGACGCGCCCCCGGGCATCAAAGGCGTGAGCCTGTTTGTGGTTCCCAAGTTCATGGTCAACGCGGACGGTAGCCTGGGCGAGCGCAACGGCATTTACTGCGGCGGCCTGGAGCACAAAATGGGCATCAAGGCCAGCGCCACTTGCCAGATGGTGCTCGACGGCGCCGTGGGCACGATGGTGGGCGCCCCCAACAAGGGCATGAACGGCATGTTCGTGATGATGAACGCCGCCCGCTTGGGCGTGGGCAACCAGTCCCTGGGTTTGACCGAAGTGGCCTACCAGAACGCCGTGACGTACGCCAAAGACCGCATCCAGATGCGTTCGCTCTCCGGCGTCAAAGCCAAGGACAAGGCCGCCGATCCCATCATCGTGCACCCCGACGTGCGCAAGATGCTGCTGACGGCCAAGGCCTATGCGGAAGGTGGCCGGGCATTGGCCATTTACTGCACCTTGCTGCTGGACAAGGAGCTCAACCACCCCGATGAAAAAGTCCGCAAGGACT
>CANFNE010000013.1 GCA_947448105.1 Burkholderiales bacterium | reverse complement strand
CCGCTGCCGTGAAGCGCAACTACAAGCGCATTCGCAGCATGCAGTTGCCCAAGAAACTGTTCTAAGTTTCTTTCGCCCAAGAAACTGTTCAAAGTTTCTTCTGCCCAAGAAACCCAAAAAGGTTTCTACAGCACAAAAAGCTCGCCTGGGGACGCTCCGGCGGGCTTTTTTAACTTCTCCCCCCCACCTGCAGGAGCCCACGGCCATGTCGCTTAAAGACCAGATTACCGAAGATATGAAAACCGCCATGCGCGCCAAAGACAGCGAGCGCCTGGGCACCATTCGCCTGCTGCTGGCCGCCTGCAAGCAGCGTGAAGTGGACGAGCGCATCGTGCTGGACGACGCGGCCGTGGTCGGTCTGGTGGACAAGCTCATCAAGCAACGCAAAGACTCGATTGCCGCATTTACATCCGCTGCGCGCCACGACCTGGCGGACAAAGAAGCCGCCGAAATCGCCGTGTTGCAGGCCTATTTGCCCCAGCGCATGGCGGCGGACGAGGTGCTGGCGGCGGTCAAGGCGATCGTGCTCGAGCTCGGCGCCTCAGGCCCCGGCGACATGGGCAAGGTCATGGGCGTGGTCAAAGCGCGCCTGGCGGGCAAGGCTGAAATGGCGTCGGTGTCGGCGGCAGTGAAGGCGGCGCTGGCAGCATAAGCGGCCCGACAAGCGTCATTGCACGCAATAAAAATGGTATTCGTTGACCCGTATTTCTTCGGCCTTGCGTACCGGGCTGGGGTTGGGCAGGTCAGGCGCCATCACCATGCCGTTGGCCATGGCCCAGAATTCGTGGCGCAGGGTCACGCCGCCGCTCCAGTCGCCCAGGCTTGACAAGAAAATATATTCCTCGGCGGTTGGCAGGCGGCCCTGCAATTTTTCGCAGGATTTTTCGGCGTTCTCGGGTGATGTGGCGTGGCTGATCGGTGAACCGGGCGCGCCCAGCAACTCGACAAATCCGTTGCCGTATTTCACTTTGGACGGGAACCGGGTTCTTTGAAAATACTCAAACACCTGGCCCGCCATGCCTTGCATCACCGTCTCCGGCGTGCCTTGGCCCTGGAAATTGTGGGTCACGCCCTCCTTGGTTTCGATGTGCAAGGTCACCGTGACATCACCCCTGCAAGTCGGGCTAAACGAATAGATGCCCCACACCACGCCACTCAGGCCCGCCAGATAGCGCTGGTCCAGGTAGCCCTGGCGCTTTTGGTCATGCAGTTCCCGAACGACTTGTATGAGCGGCAGCGGATTGAAAAATGCCACCCTTTTTTGCTGCGGGTTGATGTCGCGGTAAATGGCGTCCAGTGAAGCCTTGAGGCTGCCTTCGAGCACCACATCCATCCCCAAGCCAGTGCTGGCCAATGCCCGGTTCTTGTTGGTCAGTTCGTCCATGGCCAAAACAATGGCAAAGGCGTTGCCGGAGCTCGCCCCCTCACGCAACAGCCCGATCATGTTTTGCGTCAGTGCTTGGGTGTTTTCTGATTTGCTGCGACCGTAGGCATCTTGGTATTGGCACAAATCCTGGCCACGGATAAAGGGAATCGTCGGCCACAGCAAGATGGGCTGCACTTCGGCACCAAACGCGCCGTCTGCGAGCAGCAGCAAGCACAACAAGAATATTCGATGCATGCGTAAAACACCTTATGGGGTAAGTGGTCGCGCACCTTTATTGGGCGCGCATGAACTGCCGATTATAAAAAAACAAGTAATTTGTGAAGGTGATGTGGATCAAAGCGCCGAGTTTGCCCCTGCGCACCCCGGCACGCGGCGACGCAACAGTGCAGTCGGCCCCAAACGCAAGCCCGTGGCCTGAAAATTGCGGCGCGTTGAGCCACTGGCATAGCGCCGCACCCGGCCAGCCCCCCCCCATTTTTCCGAGGATTCTCCAAAACCATGGCCCATCCCCCCGACCTCACCCCCAAAGACCTGGTGGAGACTTTTTTGCGCACCATCATGGTTCCCGACCCCGTGGGCGCGCGTGCTTTTGTCTCACCCGCGCTGCGCATCCGCTTCACCGGCGGGCGCGAAATGCGCGACCCCAGCGACTGCAGCGCCTTCAACGCCACGCGCTACGCCTGGGTCAAAAAGCGCTTTGAGCAGACCGACGTGGTCGAAGGCGCCACCGCGCTTGAGGCCATCGTCTACAACATCGGCACGCTTTACGGCGCCTGGCCTGACGGCACGCTGTTTGAGGGCAACCGCTATGTGGACCGCTACGTAGTGCAAAGTGGCCTGATCGTACAAATGGACGTGTGGAACGACAGCGCCGAGTGGATGCTGGTGCGCGCCGGCTTGGCTGCCGCCTGGCCTGTGGCAGCCGGAGCGCCGGCATGACGCACCAAGACCCGTTTGCGCCCATCGCCAACAGCGGCCGTTTTGACTACACGCCTATTACCCAGCGCCCCGACTACTGCTGGCCCAATGGCGCACGCCTGGCTGTCTACCTGGGCTTTAACGTCGAGCACTTCGCCTTTGGCGGCGGCCTGGGCGCCAACATCGGCCCCGCCTCGCCCCAGCCCGACGTGCTGAACTACGCCTGGCGCGAATACGGCAACCGCGTGGGCGCCTGGCGCTGCCTGGCACTTTTTGACCAGCTTGCACTGCCCACGGGCGCACTGATCAACACCGCGCTCTACGACCATTGCCCGGAACTGGTGCAGGCCCTGGTGCAGCGCGGCGACGAACTCATTGGCCACGGCCACAGCAACGCCATGCGCCAGTCCGATTTGCCTGAAGACCAGGAACGCGCCCTGCTCTTGGGCTGCCGCGAACGCATGCTGCAGCACAGCGGCACGGCGCCTGCGGGCTGGCTCTCGCCCTGGATTTCTGAGAGCCCGGTGACGCCCGACCTGCTGGCCGAGACGGGTTACGCCTACACCCTGAACTGGTGCCACGACGACCAGCCCACGCGCATGCGTACCCGCTTGGGCCAGACGCTGTGGTCGATTCCCTACCCGCAAGAGGTGAACGACATCCCCATGGTGATGGGACGGCTGATGGACGGTAAGACCTTTGGCGAACTCATCACCGACCACTTTGACGAAATGCGCCAACAGGCCGCGCAGCAGCCGCTGGTGATGGGCATTGCGCTGCACCCCTACATCGTGGGCCAACCGCACCGCCTGCTGCATTTGCGCCGCGCGCTCACGCACCTGGTGCGCGCGCGCGACGCGGGCGATGTGTGGTTCACCACGCCGGGCCAGATTTGCCAGCACATGCAGACGGTGCAGGCATGAGCACCACACCGAAGGGCCCAGCGCGCAGCAGTGCGCACTCCCACACCGGCATGGTGACCAGCCCGCACGCGCTGGCCACCCAGGCGGGGGTGGATGTGCTCTGCGCGGGCGGCAACGCAATAGAAGCTGCCATTGCCACGGTCGCTGCGCTTTACGTGACCTACCCGCATTTTTGCGGCTGGGGTGGCGACGTGCTGATGCTGGTGTCCAACAACCAGGGCGTGGTGCAAAGCATCTCGGGCATCGGCCAGGCCGCGCAGAACGTGGCCGGTTACAGCAGCACCATTCCTGTGCGCGGGCCGCGCGCGGCGCTCACCACCGCGGGCGCCGCCGACGCGCTGGGCCAGGCCTTTGAGATCAGCCGCAGCGCCTGGAGCGGCAGGCGCAGCTGGAGCGAGTTGCTGGCGCCGTCTATTACGCTTGCGCACCAGGGTTTTGAGATCAGCGCCTCCGAGCGCTTTTGGCTGGACTTTCGCCTGCCCGAAGCGGAGGCGCTGGGCGATGTGTTTGCCGCGTTTTCGGATCAGGGCCGTGTACCGGCGGCCGGTGCGGTCCGTAAGCAGCCGCTGCTGGCGCGCACGCTAGAGACGCTGGCCGAACAGGGCGCGCGCGCTATGTACGAAGGCCCGTTGGCCCAGCGCATTGCCGACGGACTGGCAGCAGCAGGTTCGCCAATCACGCGCGCAGACTTGGCGCGCACGCGCGCCCGTGTCGAGGCCCCGTTGGCCGTGAGCTACCGCGGCGGCACGCTGCTGGCCCATCCGCCGCCCACCCAGGGCCTCACCACGCTACAAATCATGGGCGTGCTGGAGCGCTTTGACCTCTCCAAGGTGGCCCAGGGCAGCGCCGACCACTACCACCTGCTGGTAGAAGCCACCAAACAGGCCTTTTTGGACCGCAACCGTTTTGTTGCCGATCCGGCTTTTGTGCCGGTACCCACCGAGCGCCTGCTCTCCAAAGCCCACCTCGACAGCTTGGCCGCGCGCATCCACCTCGACAGCGCCCTGCCCTGGCCGCAGCCTTTTCAAACGGGCGACACGGTGTACGTGGGTGCGGCAGACGCGGCAGGCAACGCGGTCTCGCTCTTGGCGACCGTCTACTACGACTGGGGCAGCGGCGTGATGGCTGGCGACACCGGGCTGGTCTGGCACAACCGGGGCGCCTCGTTTTCGCTGGACCCGCAGCACCCCAATTGCCTGGCACCGGGCAAACGGCCTTTTCACACGCTCAACCCCGGCATCTACTGCAAAGGTGGTCGCACCCGCATGGTCTACGGCACGCAGGGCGCCGACGGCCAACCGCAAACGCTGGCAGCCGTGCTCACGCGCCTGATTGACTACCAGATGGATCCGCTCGAAGCGCTGGCGCAGCCCCGCTTTTTGCTGGGAAAGACTTTTTCGGACGCGCGCGATTCGCTCAAGCTCGAAGCCGACGTGGGGCCCGCAGTGCTGGAGGCGCTGGCCTTGCGCGGCCACACCATCAGCACAGTGGACGCGCACAGCCCGCTGATGGGCCACCCGGGCGCCATCGTGCTCGACGCCTTGGGGGGCATGCGCGGCGCGCACGACCCGCGCAGCGACGGCTACGCGATCGGCTGCGCGTAAGCCTTGGGCCTTGTTGCCTTAGCAGCCTGGGCGGCCTTCGCTCCCGGGCCTTTGGTTGAACTCAGGCGCCCGTGGCGGCCAGGGCGCTCGACACGCCGTGCCAGGCAAAGCCCAATGGCGCACGCGGCGCCACCGGGGTGCCGCACAGCGCCAGTGCGTGTTGCACGCCGGCCACCACGCTGTCGATGACCGGTACCGGCACGCCTGCCTGTGCGGCCTGCGCCATACCGGCCAAACCTGCGCCGCCCAAAATGACCGAGGCCGCGCCACTGGCTGCAGCCACCGCCCTGCAAGCGTCCCCTAACAAACCCTGTGCGGCCAGCGGGTCGCGCGCCAGCGCTGCGCCGGTCGCGGCCACGGTGTGGATGGCGGCCAGACTTTGCCCATAGCCCAGGCTGTGCGCCAGGCGCGCGAGCATGGGCTCCCAGGCCGCGCCGCCGGTCACGATGGCAAAGCGGCCCTGGCGCGACGCCTGGCAGAAGGCCGCCTCGGCCAGCCCGGTGACGGGCACCGGGCAGATCTGGCGCAGTGCCAGCAGGCCCGGGTCGCCAAAACAAGCGATCAGCACCGCGTCATACGGCGCTTGGCCTGCCGCTTGCTGCGCGGCTCGGGCACCGGCCCAGGCATCGAGCACCGCGTGGGCTGCCACGGCGAAGCTGGCTTCGCACGCGATATAGGGGGCGCCAAAGCGGGCCGTCACCACGTCCACGTGCGCCAGATGCCCCGCCGCGTTTTGCGCGTGACGCAACACAAGCGCACTGACATCGGCCGAGGTATTGGGGTTAATCAGCAGCAGCCGTGGCATGGGCGGTTTGAAACAAAGACAGCAAATCGGGCGCCGGCGCAGGGGCTGGCGCAAAGCGCAATTGCGCCTCTAGGCTGTACAAGTGGTTTTGCATTAATTGCTCGGCCAGGCTGCGGTCGCCCAGGCGCATGGCATCCATCAGGGCGCGGTGATCCTGGCAACCACAGGCGCTGGAGGCCGGGCCGTGGCCCAGGTCAGTGGGCTGCCCATAGGCCATCAGAACGAGCGAGGTGCGCGACACCAACTCACCCATGATGCGGCTCAGAGTGTGGTGCTGGGAAAACTGCGCAATGTGCAAGTGGAATTCACCCGCAAGCCGAATCGCACGGTGGCGCTCGCCCTGGGTGCGCGCGGACTCTTCCTGGGTGATGCAGTGGCCCAGGGTTTGAAACTCGGCGCCGCTGGCGCGCGCCATAAAGCCAGCGACCAAAGTGGGTTCGATCAAACGTCGCACCTGAAATACTTCGCGCGCCTCCTGCTCCGTGGGGACGGCGACGGTGGCGCCCCGGTTGGGCGTGAGGGTGACGACCTGCTCGCTGGCCAGTCGCACAAGCACCGGACGGATGCGGGTGCGCGACACGCCAAAGGCGCTGGCCAAGCGGTCTTCGCCGAGTTTGGTGCCGGGGTGCAACTGTTGGTTGCGAATGGTTTGCACCATGCGCTGGTAAATGCCCTCTTCGGTCCAGGCGCTGGCGCTCGGTGCGGCCACTGTGCTCATGGCGCGGCGCGCTGGCGTTTTTCCAGCAGGCGGGCCAAGCCCACGGTCAGGCCCATCACCAGAAACGAGACCACCATGGTGACGGTGCCCAAGGCGTAAATAGAAGGCGTGGTCACGGTGCTGGTCAGGCCTTGCAATTCGAGGGGCAAGGTATTGACGTCACCGATGGCCTGGGATGTACGGGCGATTTCGTCCCAGCTCAGGGTAAAACCGAACATGCCAATGCCCACCACCGACGGGGCAATCAGCGGCAGCACCACGTGGGCAAAGCCTTGCCAGGGGCTTGCGCCCAGGTCGCGCGCGGCTTCTTCATAGGCCGGGTTGAAGCGGTTAAAAATCGCAAACATGATCAACAGACCAAAGGGCAGCGTCCAAGTCAGGTGCGCACCCAGGGCCGAGGTGAACAAGCCCATGGAGGTGCCAAATTCAGACAAGGTGTCGTCCATTTCCCAGGCGGTAAAAATCGCCTTGAGGGCTGTATCGAGCAAGCGAAACTCCAGGCCAATACCCAAAGACACGATGATGGACGGCATGATCAGACTGGCCACCACCACAAAAAACAGCACATTGCCACCCCGCAGTTTTTTGCGAAAGGCCAGACCCGCGAGCACGGAAAAAACCACCGTAATCGCCATGACGACCAAGCCCAGGCCGAGCGAACGTTTGAGCGCCGCGCCAATGTCCACCACGCCCAGGCCCTCGGCCAGCTTGTAAAACCAGTGGAGCGAGACGCCGCGCAGCGGAAAGGTCAGTCCGCCCTCAGGCCCCTGAAAACTGAGCACCACAATGACCAGCATGGGGCCGTACAAAAACAACACAAAGGCAGCAAAAAACAAGGCCAGGGGCCAGTAACCGGCGGAGCGTTTTTCGGCAGCCATTTACAACTCCTTGCGGATGTCTACCAAGCGGGTGAGCGCCCAGATGATCATCAAAACAATAGCCAGCAATATGATGGCGTTGGCCGCCGCCAGCGGAAACTGCAGGTAGGACGCTTGCACCTGAATGATCTTGCCCACCGAGGCAATTTGCTGCCCGCCCATCACGCCGATGGTGACAAAGTCGCCCATGACGATGGTGATGACGAAAATCGAACCAATGATGATGCCGGTGCGGCACAGGGGAACAATCACATTCCAAAGTGTCTGCCAGGCGCTGGCACCCGCGTCGCTGGCTGCCTCGATCAGGCTGCGGTCAATGCGCATCATGGAGTTGAAGATGGGCACGATCATGAACATGGTGTACAGGTGCACAAAGGCCAGTACCACCGAAAAGTCAGAAAACAGCATCCATTCCACCGGTTGCTGCACCAGGCCGATGCCCACCAGGGCCTGGTTCACCAGCCCGTTGCGCCCGAGCAGCGGCACCCAGGACACCATGCGGATGACGTTGGACGTCCAAAACGGAATCGTGCACAGCACAAAGAGCAGCGTTTGCATGCCGCTGGAGCGCACACAAAAAGCCAAAAAATAAGACACCGCAAAGCCCACCACCAGTGTGATCAACCACACCAGGGCGCTGAACTTGAGGGTAGAGAGGTAGGTCTTGAAGGTGGTACACAGTTCGTCACCGCTGCCGCAGCCCTCAAAAATCGCGATATAGCTTTTGAAGGTAAAGCCGGGAATCAACTCATACTGGTTGTAATCCCAAAAACTCACCATCAGCACCAGCGCCAGAGGCACCAGAAAAAACAAAGAAAAAACCAAGGTCAAAGGCAATGCCTGCCACCAGGCCGCAAGACTGCGACCTGATGGCAAACCCGAACCCACGGATGACTGTGTGACAGCAGCGCTCATAGTGAAATCATCCGTAGTTCCATAGGTGGCTCAGGCTTTATCGCTTAGGCAGCGACAAACTCGTTCCACTTTTGCACCATGTAGACGTTTTCATCCATCAGGGCGTTCCAGCAGGCCACTGCGCCCATGCGCTGTTCGTAGCTGCCGCCGTCGCGTGTTTCGCCAGCCTTGGCCAGCAAATCGCCGTGCGGGCTCTTGATGTCTTGGGTCGCAGGCTTGCCTTCCATCCAGTAGGCCCACTCGTAGGCGTCCATCTTGGACTTGGCAGTTTCCAACACGGCGCTGTAGTAACCCTGGCGGTTGAGGTAAGCACCGGCCCAGCCATCGAGGAACCAGTTGATGAACTCGTAAGCGCCATCGAGCTTTTTACCGGTCAGCGTGGAGGGCATGCCAAAGCCCGATGCCCATGAGCGATAGCCCTCTTTGAGCGGCTGAAAGGTGCAGGCGATGCCCTTGGTGCGCACGGCTGTGACCGCGGGGCTCCACATGGACTGGATCACCACTTCGCCCGAGGCCATCAGGTTGACGGACTCGTTGAAGTCTTTCCACAGGCTGCGGAACTGCCCTTGCTTTTTGGCTTCAATCAGGGTCTTGATGGTCAGGTCAATTTCCTTCTTGGTCATATTGCCCTTGTCGGGGTACTTGTAGATGCCCATGGCTTCGACCACCATGGCCGCGTCCATGATGCCGATCGAAGGAATGTTCAAAATCGAGGCCTTGCCCTTGAACTCGGGGTTCAGCAATTCAGCCCAGGAGGTGATGGGGCGCTTGATCAGGTCCGGGCGAATGCCCAGAGTGTCGGCGTTGTACGTGGTGGGAATCAGCGACATGTACTGGGTCGGGCTGGTGGCGAAAGTCTTGGACTTTTCGCCTTCCAGAAAGATCACTTTCTTGGGTGCCGTACCTTGGTCGCCAATCGTCTTGCCGGCCACTTTGCCGGTGGTGAAAACCGAGGTAATTTTGTCGGCGTTCTTGATGCGCTTGGTGTCGATGCCCTTGAGGTTGCCGGTAGGCACCAGGTTGCGCAACTGGAAGTATTCGGAGTCGAGCAAGTCAAAGCTGTTAGGCGAAGTGATGGCGCGCTTGAGCACGTCGTCGGTCGTTACTGCCACATACTGGATGACGACTTTGCCGCCGGTGTCCGACTTGAATTTCTCGGCGATTTCTTTGTCCTGGTTCACTGCGGTGCCGAGGTAGCGCAAGACGATGGGGTCGGCGGAATGCACTGCGGGGAACACACCCGCGGCCAAGATGCCGGCCGTGCCCTTGAGCAAGGTGCGGCGCTGCACCGGCGCGGCGGTACTGAGGACTTCTTTCGAATCATTCGACATAGGGAAAACTCCTTGGGGATGAAAAAACTTCTTGCGAAGCGAGGGGTGGGACACGGGGGAAAAACGCTTAGATACAAATGAGGTTTATTCGGCGAGCCGGTGCTCGGCCTCAGGCGC
Organism: Burkholderiales bacterium; assembly: GCA_947448105.1. GTDB lineage: Bacteria > Pseudomonadota > Gammaproteobacteria > Burkholderiales > Burkholderiaceae_C > Allorhodoferax. Next base: position 10,159 of record CANFNE010000013.1, on the reverse strand, counting down.
CCAAGCCATACGCACCGTGTCGCCCACGTTCAGGGGCTGGGCAGCAAACGCGGCCTCGGACAACATGACCGACCACTGCGCGGTGCTGTGCGCGGAGTGCAAGGCGCCGGGGCTTTGCAAGCCCACCAATACATAAGTGCCTTGGTATTCAACGTCAGACACCAGCGCGATTTGCGCATGTGCACCGGCTTCGTCTGTGGTTTGCGCAGACGCCAGAGCGATGTGGTCGGTGCGCACTCCGATCTTGCCGGTCGGCGTTTCCATGACGTTGTGACCGCCCATAAAGCGGGCCACAAATTCGTTGGCCGGGCGGTTGTAAATTTCGTGGGGCGAGCCACTTTGCACGATCACACCGTGGTTCATTACCACCATGGTGTCAGCCAGGGCCATGGCCTCTTCTTGCGAGTGGGTCACATGGATAAAGGTCAGGCCCAATTCCTTTTGCCAACGGCGCAATTCGGCACGCATCTGAATGCGCAAAAACGGGTCTAGCGCGGACAGCGGCTCGTCGAGCAGCAGCACGCGCGGCTGGGTAATGAGTGCGCGCGCCAAGGCTACACGCTGCTGCTGGCCGCCCGAGAGTTCGCCGGGCTTGCGCTCGGCCAAATGACCCATGGCCACACGGTCGAGCAGGCTGCGGGCCTGTTCCATGCGCGCAGCTTTGGCCACACCTTTCATCTTGAGGCTGAAGGCCACGTTGTCCAGGGCGCTCAGGTGCGGAAACAGGGCAAAGCTCTGGAACATCATGGCGGTGCCACGTGCCGCAGCCGGCAAGTCGGTGATGTTGCGGTTCTCTAAAAGAATGTCACCCTCGGTCACGGATTCGTGCCCTGCGACCATGCGCAAGGTGGTGCTTTTTCCGCAGCCCGAGGGCCCGAGTAAACAGCAATAGCTGCCGCTGTCGATGCGCAAATTGATGCTGTCCACGGCCGGTTTGGCGCCGGGCGCATAGCGCTTGGTCAGACCCACCAATTCGATGGCCGCTGAAGAAGGATAGGACGGTGCATTCATGCGTTTCCAGTACGCAAACAGCGTGCCAATTTTTGTCCACAATCGTTGGCGCGTTTGCGTACAAAAATACCGAAGGCCGTGCCCTACGCGGCAAACCTGCTTTGTTTTGGTGCAGCGCTTTTAGCAATGCGCCGGGCCATCGGTGCAAGATGCACCAAGGCAATGCGCACCCTCAGCCCCAGTCGCGCAGGTGGCGGGTCAGCGATTCCTGAATGCGCTGCGGCTCCAATCCGCGCACGATGAACACCAAGCGCGCGCTGTGGTCGTCCGTGGGCCAGTGTGCGAGATGGCTGGGCGGATGCACCAGTTGCTGCACGCCGTGCACCACCACCGGAGCGTCGGCACCTTCGACCTGGAGCAAACCCTTGACCCGCAGAATCTGCGCGCCATGGGCGTGCAACAGCAAGGACAGCCAGACGCTGAACACCGTCCAATCCACCGCTTCGGGCAGGTCCAGGGCAAAGGCCACGATGTCGCGGTGCACATTGGCGTGGCCACCTGTTGCCCCGCTTGCGCCCAGTGACAAGTAGTTGCGCTGGCGGGTGGCTTGCAGCCAGTGCGCCACTTCGTCGGTCTTGCTGGCCGGGTCGAACGCGTCGATCCCCAGCAGCTGGCGGGCGTCCAACTGCACCGCGTCCAAGGCCAGGCACGGCGCACTCGGGTTGACGTGGCCCAGCTGCGCTTCCAACACGGACCGCAAGCCGGTGTCGGCAATATCGAGCTTGGTGATTACCAAGCGGTCGGCCACGGCCACCTGCTTTTGGCATTCGGGGTACTCGCTGAGATTGGCCGCGCCATTGACTGCGTCCACCGTGGTCACCACATTACCGACGCGAAAGTGGTGCTGAAGTACCCGGTCGTACATCACGGTGGACAACACCGGCACCGGGTCGGCCAGGCCGGTGGTCTCAATGACCAGGCGCACAAAGGCGGGAATCTCGCCGCGCTCGCGCCGGTCATACAGGTCGCGCATGGCGGTGGCCAGGTCCCCACGGATGGTGCAGCAAATGCAGCCCGACTGCAGCAACACCAGGTCGCCGTCCACCCGATCCACCAGGTGGTGGTCAATGCCGATATCGCCAAATTCGTTGATGAGTACCGCGCAGTTGTTAAACAGCGGGTCGCGCAGCAGGCGGTTGAGCAGACTGGTTTTGCCTGAGCCCAAAAAACCGGTCAGCACGTTGACAGGAATGCGCTCCGTCATGCGGCGAGGACAGCAGGTGCGAGCGGATCCAGGCTGCGGCCGGTGATTTCTTGCGCCGCCTGCCAGATGTGGGGCAGGCTATCGACCACCATGTGTTTGCCGGTGGGGCCGGCCACCACATAGAGCCGCCCTTGCCAGTCACTCACGGTCACGCGCAAGGGCATGAGCGCGCGGTTGATGACCCGAATGCGCCGGGCCCGCTCGGCGCGGCGCGTAGGGGCGCTGTCGCCCTGGATGCGCCCCGCGCCGCTACTCCAGTGCTCTTCACCGCCCAGCGAGCCGCATACGCCGCACATGCGCTACTTTCAGGCCTTGGCGCGCGGGTGGCGCGCCGCAAAGTCGTTGGCCATTTCGTCCATGGTCACAAAGCGCACGCCCGGGTGCGACTTGATATAGGCAAACAAGCGCTCAAGCATCAGCAGCACCTGGGGGCGGCCGGCCACGTCAGGGTGGATGGTGATGGGAAACACGGCGTAGTCCATTTCGCGGTAGACCCAGTCAAACTGGTCGCGCCACATTTGTTCAATATCGCGCGGGTTCACAAAGCCGTGGCTGTTGGGCGATTTTTTGATGAACATCATGGGCGGCAGGTCGTCGAGGTACCAGTTAGCGGGGATTTCGATCAGGTCGGTCTCGGTGCCGCGCTGCAGGGGCACCATCCAATCGGCGGGCTTTTTACCGTAGTCAATCGGCGTCCAGCTATCGCCCACGCGCACGTAGTAGGGCGAAAAGTCGTTATGCATCAGCGAATGGTCGTACTTGATGCCTTTTTTCACCAGCAGCTCGTTGGTCACTTTGGAAAATTCCCACCACGGCGCCACATAGCCCGTGGGGCGCTTGCCCGAGAGCTGCTCGACCAGCGCAATGCACTTGTCGAGCACCGCTTCTTCTTGCGCCGGGGTCATGGCAATCGGGTTTTCATGCGAATAGCCGTGGATGCCAATCTCGTGGCCCGCGTCGGCTACGGCCTTCATTTGCGCGGGAAAGGTTTCAATCGAATGGCCAGGAATAAACCAGGTGGTCTTGATGCCCATGCGCTCAAAGAGCTGGAGCAAGCGGGGCGAACCTACCTCGCCCGCAAATAGGCCGCGCGAAATATCGTCGGGTGAATCCTCACCGCCATACGAGCCCAGCCAACCGGCCACCGCATCCACGTCCACCCCAAAACCACACAAGATTTCCTTAGCCATCACCATCTCCTTGAAAAAAAACCTATGAATCCTTGGCCGCGAGCAGTTGCTCCACGCCGGCCGCGGCTGCAAGCAGCGCCGCATCACGCCCGGCTGCACCCGACACCAGCACGCCCAAGGGCATACCAGCCGCACCCGTGCCCATGGGCAGGCTCACGCCACACAGGTCGGCAAAGTTGCCGGGCAAGGTGTTTTGCAGGGTGCGCAAATTGGTGCGGTGAAACAGCTCGTCGTCCGCCTCCAGCGGCGCCACCAAAGGCGCCACGTGCACTACCGTGGGGCAAAGCATCCAGGCGTCGCCCAAGAGCGCCGCGCATTCGTGGCGCAGGCGCACATGGGCGGCCTGCAGGCTGAGCAAGTCAATGGCGGACATGGTTTTGCCGCGTACCAGGCGGGCCAGCACGCGCCGGTCAATGGCACTGGCCTGCGCGCCATCCACCAGCGCCTGGTGAAAGAAATAACCCTCAGCCGCCGCGATGGTGCCGTGGCGCGCGGTGAGCGCCGCGAGTTCGTCAAACGCGGGGATATGCCGGTGCACGATGCGCGCACCCGCAGCGCGCAGGCGCTCCAGCAGTTGCTCAAACACAGTGCGCACTTCGGGCTCGATGCCGTCAAACACCAGGTTGATAGGCACCACAAACGCCAGGCCATGGACTGCGCTGGCTTGCAAGGGCTGCAAGGGCTGGCCGCGCAGCGCCGCGTCCACCCAGGCGCAGTCTTGCACCGTCTGGGCCATGGGGCCGGGCACGTCGAGTGTTTGCGATAAGGGGAAGACCCCGCGCTTGTCAAAGTGCCCGATAGACGGCTTAAAACCCACCAGGCCGTTGAACGCAGCGGGCACGCGCACCGATCCGCCAGTGTCGGTGCCCATGCCAATCCAGGCCATGTGCGCGGCCACCGCCACCGCCGAGCCGCTGGACGAGCCGCCCGGCGCGCGGTGGCCATCGACGCTGGCGCGGTTGATGGGCGTGCCAAAGTGCGGGTTCAGGCCCAGGCCGGAATAGGCAAATTCGCTCAAACCCACCTTGCCCAGGCTGACGCAGCCGTGCGCGGCCAGGCGCTGCACTGCAAACGCATCCTCAGCCGCCACCGCAGCGTGGCGCCGCGTCTGCGAGCCCGCCGTGGTGGGCGTACCTTGCACGTCGAACAGGTCTTTCCAGACCACGGGCACGCCGTCCAAGGGGCCCAGTGGCCGCCCGGCGTCCCAGCGCGCGTCGCTGGCGCGGGCCTCGGCCAGCGCGCGTTCTTCCAGCAGACAGGTAAACAGGCCAGGCTCGCTGGTGCGCGCCAGCTCTAGCGAACGCTCTACCACCTGCGAAGGCCGCAGCTGGCGACGCTGGTAGGCCGCATGCAAATCCTGCACGCCCGTTGCCGGTGCATTCAACAGACCGTCCAGGGGTTTTGCACCAATATTGAGAGTCATAGCCATCCTTTAAGCAACTAGTGGGCCAAAAAGTCGAAATTGTGCACGCCATCGCGGTGCGGGATTTCCACACTAACGCGCCACCAAAGGCGCTGTTAGGCTCGTGCGCATGAATGCATCTCTTCCGACCACAAGCGCGCTCTGCGCTCCCTATGTGCCACAAATCAGGCTTTACCAGGACTGGCTGCAAGCACAGCGCGGCCTGGGCTTTGCCGATTACCAGGCGCTGTGGGAGTGGTCGGTGACCGATCTGGACGCGTTTTGGCAAAGCATCTGGGACTACTTTGAGCTGCAATCGCCTACGCCCCACAGCGCGGTGCTGCAAGACAACGTCATGCCCGGGGCGCAGTGGTTTGTGGGTGCGCAGACCAATTACGCCCACCAGGTGCTGCGCCACGTGGACGCAGCGCATGCGGCCGGTTTGCCCGCGCTGGTCTCGCGCAACGAGCGCGGCGACCACCAGGAACTCAGCTGGCCCGAGCTGCGCCGCCAGGTCGCGTCCATGGCGCTGCACTTGCAAGCCCAAGGCCTGCAACCGGGCGACCGTGTGGCCGCCTATTTGCCCAATATTCCCGAGGCCATGGTGGCGTTTTTGGCCACGGTGTCGCTGGGCGGCGTGTGGAGCATTTGCGCCCCCGACATGGGCACGGCAGCGGTGCTTGACCGATTCAGGCAAATTGAGCCCAAGATATTGATCGCGGTGGACGGCGTGCGCTACGCCGGGCGCGACCTGGACCGCCGCGCCGTGGTGCAGGAGCTGCGCGCCGCGCTCCCCAGCGTGCAGCACCTCATCGTGCACCACAACTTGGGCGGTCTCGACCCTGCGGGCGCCGTAACGGAAGCCACACCCCTGGTGCACACCACCGCCCGCGATGGTGCTGCGGTGGCCGCATTTGCGCCCCTGTGGCTGCCGTTCGACCACCCGCTGTGGATTGTGTATTCCAGCGGCACCACCGGCCTGCCCAAGCCCATCGTCCATGGACACGGCGGCACGGTGATCGTGGCGCTGGCGCTCAAAATTTTGCACAACGACATTGGCTGCAGCTACCACCCCAACAGCTTGGGCGAGCGCTACCACTGGTACAGCTCCACCGGCTGGGTTATGTGGAACGCGCAGCTCAGCGGCCTGCTCAACGGCACCACCTGCGTCATTTACGACGGCAACCCCGCCGGCGACAAGGACCGGCCGGACTGGGGCACGCTGTGGCGCTTTGCCGCTGAGACGGGCGTCACCTTTTTTGGCGCGGGCGCGGCGTTTTTCGCCAACTGCCAAAAAGCCGGGCTCGACCTGGCCACGCTGGGCGACCTCAGCCACGTGCGCGCGCTGGGAACCACTGGCTCGCCGCTGGCGCCTGAGACACAAATCTGGGGCACCGAACAATTTCGCCGCATGCACCAGCAATCTGACCCGGCGCAATCCGACTTTGACATCTGGTGGTGCAATATCTCGGGCGGCACCGACTTTTGCGGCGCCTTTATTGGCGGCAACCGCGAGCTGCCACAAGCGCCCGGCGTCATGCAATGCCGGCTCTTGGGCTGCGCCGTCGAAGCCTGGAACGAGGCCGGCGACCCGGTGCTGGGCGAAGTGGGCGAGCTGGTCTGCACCCAGCCCATCCCGTCCATGCCCCTGTATTTTTGGGGCGACACGGCCAACGCGCGCTACCTGGCGAGTTATTTTGAGATGTACCCGCCAGGCCACGGCCGCAAGCCCGGCGGCGGCGACCAAGGCCCTGAGACGGGCGGCGTCTGGCGCCATGGCGACTGGCTGCGGATTGGAAATGCCAAAGGGACGGACAACGCCCAAGGCGGGGGCTACGGCTGCGTGATCTTTGGCCGCAGCGATGCCACCATCAACCGCCACGGCCTGCGCATGGGCACCAGCGAGATCTACAGCGCGGTGGAAGCCCTGCCCGAAGTGATGGACAGCATGGTGGTGGACCTGGAATACCTGGGGCGCGAAAGCTATATGCCCCTGTTTGTGGTGTTGCGCCCGGGCCTGGCGCTGGATGCGGCGCTGACTGCGCGCATCCAAGGAGCGATCCGCCAGGCCTTAAGCCCGCGCTTTTTGCCGAACGCCATATTTCAAGTAGCAGAAATTCCGCGCACCCTTTCGGGCAAAAAACAAGAGCTGCCGATCAAAAAGCTCATGCTCGGCCACCCGCTGGAAAAAGTGGTGAACAAAGAAGCCATGGCCAATCCGGGCTGCCTGGACTGGTATGTGCGCATGGCGCAGCAGCACGTGCAAGCCAGCGCAGAGGGCGCCGCTGCAAGCTGAACACACCGCAATAACAGCGAAATCTGAGGCCCGTTTTGCTAACTTTCCATAAAAGCGGCAAAATGGGGGTTATGCGCGACAACACCACCACAAAAATCAGTGCCGACGGGCTGCGCTATCGATCGCGCGCCTCCGGCTCCCCTTTTGCACAATCGTCTGGCAATGCCAGCATGAGCTGCGCCAAATGCGGCCTGCACAAACCCCGTTCTCTGGGATCTTTCAAAAAGCTGGCGGGCAAAAGCATGTTCGTCTGCGGCGACTGCTCTCCCCCGAAGCCCGCAGTCGCGCCCACACCGGCGCCAGCGGCCGATCCGGCAGCCTAAGCGCTGTCTCTAGGCACTTTGCGTCTGGCCCACGGCCAGCCACTGCTGGTCAAGCGCGTTTAACTTGCCCGCGTCCAGCGTGGACCGCACCTCCCAGTACCTGCCCGACTGCACCATATAGCCCAATTCGGACTCACGTTGCAGGGCGCAGCGCAGCGCCAGCGGGTCCAGGCGCAGGCGCTGCCGCTGCAGTTGCGCGCGCCAATCCGAGCGCGACCATTGCGCCAGGTCACCTGTGCTGCTGCGTGGGTAGACCAAGCGGGAGCGGGGCTGTTCGGACAGGTTGACCAATACACAGTTTTCTTGCGCGGCCAGGGCCAGCAGGCGCAAGGACTTGGCCTCCAGGCTTTGCAGCGTCACGTCCTGGCGCAGCGGGTCCGCAGCGCCCTTTCCATAAAAGTGCGTCATCGTACCGCTGCCATAGACCATGTCGCAGCCCATGAACGCAATCACGTCGGGTTGCAAGGCACCCAGCGCCCAGTAGGCCGCTGTAAACGCCATCGTGCCCCCGGCATAGACAAAGCCGCCAAAGCGGTTTTGCACGGGCACGTAGTCTGCCGCGGTAACGATGGTCTGGGTTTGGGGGTCGCAGGACACGGGCCAGCGCTCACGCGGGAAATCTTCGGGGTGGATCAGGTAGTCCCAGTCGCTGCGGATTTGCCAGGCGTTGTTAATCGCCACCACGGTGGCAAAGGGTGCGCGCGCCCAGGCACGGGCGCCCATCGCGTCCGCCGCGCTACCCAGCACCAGCACGATGCGGGGTGCGGCAGCGGGGGCCAGGGCCGCTTCACCCAAGCCGGGCCTGGCCTGTTGGGGGCCGGTTCGCAGGGCGGCGGCGGCGGGTGGCTTGGCGGTCAAAGTGCGGATGGGGAGCTTCATGGTCGGGTATGAGGGCGGGCGCATCCTAGGGTGAAACCCCGGCGGCGGCGGTTTGTAAGGTCTTGCGGGGCGCTCCGCCCGCGCCCAACAGCGCGCCTGGCGAAAGGCGCCAAGCCAAACGCACTGCAGCGGGCGGCACAATCAGGCCATGAAGCCTCGCCCTCCTTTTGCCATTGCAGCCACCGGCATGGTGGCGCTGGCCGTGGCCATGGGCATCGGGCGCTTTGCCTTCACGCCCCTGCTGCCCATGATGCTGCACGACGGCGTGGTGGGCTTGGCGGGAGCCAGCTGGCTGGCCACTGCCAATTACCTGGGCTACTGGCTCGGCGCCATGGGCTGCGCGCTGCTGCCCTGGGCCCGGGCGCGCTGGCCGCGCCTGCGCCCGGTGGTGCACACCCGGGCCATTCGCCTGGGGCTGGTGGCCACCGTGCTGCTGACGCTGGGCATGGCCCTGCCCTGGGCGGCGGCTTGGCCGCTGTGGCGTTTTTTGGCTGGGGTAGCCAGTGCACTGGTGTTTGTCTACAGCTCGGGCTGGTGTTTGCAGCAACTCACCGCCCTGGGCGCACCGCGCTTAGCCGGGCTGATCTACGTGGGCCCGGGACTGGGAATTACCATCAGCGGTCTGGCGGCCACGGCCCTGGTGGCTGCGGGTCTGCGTGCTGCCACAGGCTGGCTGGCTTTTGCGGCGCTCGCCCTCCTGCTCACGGCACTGGTGTGGCCGCAGTTGCGCGGCGACTTGGCCCCAGAGGCGGCCCCGTCCCACACAACCGCCGGTTCGGGCTCTGGGGCCTTGGCGACCCTGGCGCTGTCCTATGGGCTAGCGGGCTTTGGCTACATCATCACCGCCACCTTTTTGCCCCTGATCGCGCGCCAGTCGCTGGCCGGGTCGGTGTGGTTGGACCTGTTTTGGCCGCTGTTTGGCGTGGGCGTGAGCTTGGGCGCGCTGCTGACCCTGCGCATTCCAGCGCAATGGGACCGGCGCCACCTGCTGATGGGCGGCTACACCCTGCAGGCGCTGGGCGTGGTGCTGAGCCTGGCGTGGCCCACGCTGGCGGGTTTTGCGCTGAGCAGCTTTTTGATTGGTCTGCCGTTTACCGCCATCACCATGTTTGCCTTGCAAGAGGTGCGCCGCCTGCGCCCGGTGGACGCCTCGGCGTTTATCGGGCTGTTGACGGCCAGTTATGGACTGGGCCAAATCGCCGGGCCGCTGTTGGTGGGTTTGCTATTGAACGCCAGCGGGGACGCACATCGGGGCTTTTCCCTGGCCTTGCAGGCGGCTGCGGCCAGCCTGTGGCTGGGCGTGGCGCTATTTGGGGCGCTGGTACACCGCTATCCCGTTCTGCGCCAGCCATAAAACCCAGCGGAAAAACGCTGGAAGTTGGGCCGGGTTGTTTTGTGGGCTGCGAAGCGGCGAATGCAGCCGCCGCCCCTCGCCGGGCTTAGGACCCCGCCACCTTCATCCGGTTCACCAAAATAGACCCCACCGTCTTGGCGCCGTAGTTGTAGGCGTCCGCACCTACCGCCTCGATGCCGCGCAGCATGGTTTTCATATTGCCCGCGATGGTGATTTCGTGGACGGGATAGGCGATCTGGCCGTTTTCGACCCAAAAGCCACTGGCGCCACGCGAATAGTCGCCGGTGACGTAGTTCACGCCCTGGCCCATCAGCTCGGTAACCAGCAGGCCGGTGCCGAGTTTGCGGATCATGGCGTCGAGGTCGTCATCGGCGCGGGTGTGGCGCGAGCGCAAGACCAGGTTGTGCGAGCCCCCAGCGTTGCCCGTGGTTTGCATGCCCAGTTTGCGCGCGGTGTAGCTGCTCAAAAAGTAGCCTTGCAGGCGCCCGGCTTCCACCACT
>CANFNE010000012.1 GCA_947448105.1 Burkholderiales bacterium | reverse complement strand
CCGCCTAGCGGGGCCGGACACCGTTTCGGCCGCCCCGCCCACGCACCAGGACGCACGATGGCCCAAGACAATTCCCCCTCCGGATCCGACCACGACGCAGAAGCGCTTGAGAAAAAAGCCCAGTTGCGCCAGGCCGCACTGGAATACCACCAGTTCCCGACACCCGGCAAGATCTCGGTCACGGCCACCAAGCAGCTGATCAACCAGCACGACCTGGCGCTGGCCTATTCGCCCGGCGTGGCCTCGCCCTGCGAAGAAATCGTCAAAGACCCCAACAACGCCTTCAAATACACCAGCCGGGGCAATCTGGTGGCCGTCATCACCAACGGCACCGCCGTCCTGGGCCTGGGCGACATCGGCCCGCTGGCAGCCAAGCCGGTGATGGAAGGCAAGGCGGTGCTGTTCAAGAAGTTTGCAGGCATTGACGTGTTTGACATCGAAATCAACGAGAAACACGACCTCGACAAGCTGGTGGACATCATCGCGTCCCTGGAGCCGACCTTTGGCGGCATCAACTTAGAAGACATCAAAGCGCCCGACTGCTTTTATGTGGAGCGCAAGCTGCGCGAGCGCATGAAGATTCCGGTCTTTCATGACGACCAGCACGGTACGGCCATCGTCGTGGGCGCGGCCATTTTGAATGGCCTCAAGGTGGTGGGCAAAGACCCCAAGCAGATCAAGCTGGTCACCTCGGGCGCGGGTGCGGCTGCGCTGGCCTGCCTGGGGCTGCTGGTCAAGCTCGGCATTCCGCGCGAAAACATCTTTGTGACCGACCTGGCCGGTGTGGTCTACGCGGGCCGCACCGAGCTGATGGACGCCGACAAGGAATTCTTTGCCCAAAAGACCGACGCGCGCACCTTGCGCGAAGCCATTGTGGGAGCCGACGTGTTTTTGGGTCTGTCGGCGGGCGGCGTGCTCAAGCAAGACATGGTGCAAAGCATGGCGGCCAAGCCCTTGATCTTTGCGCTGGCCAACCCCACGCCGGAAATCCTGCCCGAAGAAGTAAAAGCGGTGCGCGACGACGCCATCATGGCTACCGGGCGCAGCGACTACCACAACCAGGTCAACAACGTCCTGTGCTTCCCGTACATCTTCCGCGGTGCGCTTGATGCGGGCGCCTCCACCATCACCATTGAGATGGAAATTGCGGCGGTGCACGCGATTGCCGAACTCGCCCAGGCCGAGCAAAGCGACGTGGTCGCCGCCGCCTATGCCGGTGAACAGCTCGCTTTTGGACCGGAATACCTGATCCCCAAGCCTTTTGATCCGCGCCTGATGATGAAAATCGCCCCGGCCGTGGCCCAGGCCGCGTTTGACAGCGGCGTAGCCCTGCGCCCCATTGCCGACATGGACGCTTACCGCGAGCAGCTGCAAAGCTTTGTCTACGCCTCGGGCACCACCATGCGGCCGATTTTTGCCATGGCCAAGAACGCGCTCAAAAAACGCGTCGCCTTTGCCGAAGGCGAAGACGAACGCGTGCTGCGCGCCACGCAAATCGTGGTGGACGAAGGCCTGGCCATGCCCACGCTGATTGGCCGCCCGGCGGTGATTGCCGAGCGCATTGCCAAATTTGGCCTGCGCCTGCGTGAAGGAGAACATTACGCCGTAGTCAACGTGGAAAACGACCACCGCTACCGCGACTTCTGGCAAACCTACCACCGCATGGCCGAGCGCAAGGGCGTGACCGTGCCGGTGGCCAAGATCGAAATGCGCCGGCGCCTGACGCTCATTGGCGCCATGCTGCTGCACAAGGGCGACGTGGACGGCCTGATTTGCGGCACCTGGGGCACGACCGCCTTGCACCTGAACTACATCGACCAGGTCATTGGCAAACGCCACTCGGCGCTGGTAGGTAGCAGCCAGGACGTGTCCATCTACGCCTCTATGAACGGGCTGATGCTGCCCGGGCGCCAGGTGTTTGTGGTCGACACCCACGTCAACTACGACCCCACGGCCCGCGAACTCGCCCGCATTACCGTAATGGCGGCGGAAGAAATGCTGCGTTTTGGCATTGCGCCCAAGGCCGCACTTCTGAGCCACTCCAACTTTGGCAGCAGCAACGAGCCCAGCGCCGTCAAGATGCGTGAAACCCTGCGCATCTTGCAGCAAGACGCGCCCTGGCTGGAGGTGGACGGTGAAATGCACGGCGACCTGGCCCTGGACGGCCACGCCCGCGCCGCACTCATGCCCAACAGCCCGCTGCAAGGCGACGCCAACCTGCTGGTCATGCCCAATATTGACGCGGCCAACATCGCTTACAACCTGCTCAAAACAGCGGCCGGCGGCAATATCGCCATCGGCCCGGTCTTGCTCGGTGCGGCCAAACCAGTGCATGTGCTGACCGCCAGCACCACGGTGCGGCGCATTGTCAACATGACGGCGCTGACCGTGGCCGACGCCAACGCCACCCGCTAAACAAGACTGCCACGAAAGGGTCCATCAGGGCCCGACTCATAAGGATTGCGTGAAAAAACTATTCCAACTCACCGTTGAAGGCCGCAACCGCGACCGCCTGCTCGACGCCAGCAAGCACGAAGTGCGCAAATACGTGGCACGCCAACGCCGCGCCGCCCTGCCCGAGGGCGTGGACTACTGGGACTTTGCCTGCCGCTTTGGGAGCACCGAAGCCGATGCCACGGACGTGCATTTCGCCACCCTGATCGGCCTGATGGACGAAGCTGGTAAATCTGGTGCAAATGCGTTTTTTGTCAGTATCTTGGGCCGCGCCGGGGTGCGCACGGCCAAACCCAAAGACCCGGGCGACAGCCGCAGCGACCAGCTGATGCGCCACCTCGACCCCTCGCGCTAAACCGACCAGCCACCCAGCCCAAGGCGGGCGATGGCATAAAAATATCGGGTAAACCCTCATTTTTATGCGCTGCGAGGGCGCCAAGCTATTGCGCTGATACCCCATATCAACGACAATCAATTTTGGGTTTTGGGCAGTTTTTTTGAATATTGGCGAGGTTTTGACGTGCGTTTCGGTGTGAAAGTGGCAAGGCATTTCACAAACGAGGGGGCTCCAGCCCTTTTTCGGTTTGTGGCAGGCCTGTTACTTGTCACATTTGCTTTGGCCGGGTTCGCAGCACCAACGTCGGACGGGCAACTGCCAACGATATCGTTTGCAGCTTTACCGGCGCCAGGCGTCGAGACTTACCGCAGCATTCAACGCGGCGGCCCCTTTCCCTTTGAAAAAGACGGTGTGGTCTTCGGTAACCGCGAACGAATTTTGCCTTTGCAAAAGCGGGGTTATTACCGGGAATACACCGTCAAAACGCCAGGCTCGCGAAACCGTGGAGCCCAAAGAATCGTGTGCGGTGGCCCAGCCACCTCGCCAGACGCTTGTTACTACACGGCCGATCACTATGCGAGTTTTCGCATGATCGTGCCTTGAATTGAATTTTTTGATGAAAGTGAATCGAGGATGGACATGCCACTTCGAACCGTAAGAACGAATATCGTTCAATCGATACGCGCATTCCGCGTATCCGACCTGCAAGAAGCTGCCCAAGGTTTGGGGCACCACTTTTTGTACGCTAATTTGGGCAGTGCCCAGACCAAGCAAGACGTGCTCGACCTGATAGGCGCGCAGTTCACGCTCGCCACCACATCGGGCAAGAACTTTGACTCGCTGTACGACAGCATGACCGACCCGGTGCACAAATCGGGCCCCCAGCCTGGCTTTATCGCCGTGCTTGAGCACATCCCGGCCAACGCCAAATTTGACAAAGAGGCGCGCGAGCAACTGCTCGACATCTTCCGCGACACCGCAGACTACTGGGGGGAGCGGAAGATTCCGTTCCGATGCTTCTATTCTTTTCTGTAGCCCGTTCTGCGCAAACTAGCCAAGCAGAACGGGCGAATCAGGCCAACAACGAATCCAGCGCCGCGCTCACGCCCGGACCCGATTCGGACAACAGCGGCGACAAACTGCCCAGCGACTTTTTGATCGACGTATCGCCCCTGGCGCTGCGCATGAGCAGCCCGTTTAACGCGGGGTACTGGCTCGCAGCCGCCTAAAGCGCCAGACGCACCGGTTTTTGCCGATGCGCCTATAGAAAAGCCCGCTTTGCGGGCTTTTTTTGTGGTCCAAACGCGTCAATTGCAGGCGCCTCGCCCACACTAACTTACAGCTGCTGCACCAGCGCCACGTATTGGGCCACCGGGATTTCTTGCGCGCGGCGTTGCAGGTCAAACTGACCAGCAAAGTTTTTGGCCTCTAGCCAGCGCCCCAGGGTGTGGCGGATGAGCTTGCGGCGCTGGCTAAACGCCACTTGCACCAGTTCGCTGAACAAGGGGATATTGATGTCGGGCGGGGCGGCGAGCGGCACCATGCGCACCACAGCGCTGTCCACGCGCGGGGGCGGATCAAAACTCTGGGGCGGCACGAACAGCACATCTTCCAGGGCGTAGCGCCACTGCAGCATCACGCTCAGCCGGCTGAAGTCCGAGGTGTCGGGCGCGGCGACCATGCGGTCTATCACTTCTTTTTGCAGCATGAAGTGCTGGTCTTGCACCAGGTCCACAAACTGCAGCAGGTGAAACAGGATGGGCGTGGAGATGTTGTACGGCAGGTTACCCACCACCCGCATTTTGGGCGGCGCGCTGCCAGCCTCTGGCGCGGCCACATCAGCGGCCCAGGGCCCACGGGCCAAGGCGTCAAAGTCAACCCGCAGCACGTCGGCCTCGATCACCGTGAGTTGCGGGTGGGCGCGCAGGCGGCTCGCCAGGTCGCGGTCAAGCTCAATAACGGTGAGCGCGCCCAGGCGCTCTACCAGAGGTTGCGTGAGCGCCGCCAGGCCGGGTCCGATTTCCACCACGTGCTGGCCGGGTAGCGGGGCGATGGCGTCAACAATGGCATCAATGATGCCGCCGTCGGACAAAAAATGCTGGCCAAAACGCTTGCGGGCAATGTGTTGCATCAGGGCTTGGCCCCGGGGCTGCAAAGAGGGCGTGCCACTCAA
The DNA here is from genome assembly GCA_947448105.1 of Burkholderiales bacterium. Taxonomy (GTDB): domain Bacteria; phylum Pseudomonadota; class Gammaproteobacteria; order Burkholderiales; family Burkholderiaceae_C; genus Allorhodoferax. Next base: position 15,298 of record CANFNE010000012.1, on the reverse strand, counting down.
TGGGGCTCGCGAATTTCAACAAAAGCGCGGCTGCGAATATCGCGCTCCCAGACCTGGTAGGCCTCTTCGGTGCGCTGCGCTCGTAGCTCGGCGCGCATGCGTTCGCGCAGCTGGGCCGGGGTGAGTTCGACTGTGCGCCGCTCCATCACCTGCATCAGGTGTACGCCAAAACGCGAAACCAATGGAGTGCCGATTTCCAGCACCTTCAGGCGGTCCAGCGCCTCTTCAAACTCCGGCACAAACATGCCCGGGCTGGCCCAGCCCAAGTCGCCGCCTTGGGACGCGCTGCCGTCTTGCGAGAGCTCGCGGGCCGCCGCTTCAAAACTGGTGCTGCCCGCCAGAATGCGCGTGCGCACCTGGGTGAGTTGCGCCATCGCTTGGGCTTGGCTGAGCTGCGGGCTCAAGCGCAGCAAGATGTGGCGGGCGCGGGTTTGCGCCACGGTTTGTACCAGGCTGCCGGCGCGGCGCTCGACCACTTGCAACAGGTGAAAACCAGCACCCGAACGCACCGGCTCGGACACCTGGCCTACGGCCAGCGCCTGCGTGGCGTTGACAAACAGCGCCGGGTAGCGATCGGCGCGGCGCAGACCGAGTTGGCCGCCGTTGTTGCGGTCGGCGCCGGAGAGTTCCTTGACCAAGGCGTCAAATCGTTCACCGGCGCGTATGCGCGCAAGCACCTGCTTGGCCTGGGTTTGCGCCTGCGCCACTTGCGCCAGACTGGGGTTTTCAGGCAGCGCCACCAGCAGATGCGCCAGGTTGATTTCTTGCGCCATGGGGTCGGCGTTGGCCGCCTGGCGTGCGGCCAGGGCGTTTTCCACTTCCATGTCGCTCACGCGCACGCGGCTTTCCACCTCGCGCTCGTGCAAGCGGTTCAAAACAATCTGGTCGCGCAATTGGGCGCGCAGGGCAGACTGAGCCATACCGCGCTGCTCCAGGGTCTGGCGAAACTGGGCTACCTCCATCTGGTTTTGCGCCGCCACGTTGGCCTCGGCCTGGTCGATGGCGCCAGCCTCGGCGCGCAACCCCATATCGCGTGCCACTTGCAGTTGCGCACGGTCGTTGATCAGGCGCTCAAGCACTGCGCTGCGCAATTCAGCTGCAGGCGGCAAAGGCTGGCGCTGCTGGGTGCGCTGCTCACTCCATTGTTTGATTTGCGTTTGCAGCTCGGCATTGGTAATAGGCTCGGAATTGACCAGCGCCACAATGAAGTCAGCGGCCTGGCTGCTTTGCGCCAGGGCTGCGCCCGGGATGGCCGCGAACAGCGCAAGAACGGTTGCGGCAGTGGCCCAAAAATGCAGTTTCATGGTGGTCTATCGCTCAATCGTAGGTTCGGTTTGCACCGCCCGACACGCTGGGGTCGCGCAGCTGCTGGTAGTGCGAAATATTGGAAGTGAGGGTTTTTTCAGGGCTCAGGCCCAAGCGGGTAAAGCCGACAAACTCCAGTTGGAACATCACTCGCTGGTTGGAGGTATCGGTGCTGGTTTGCACCCGTTCCACCACCACGCGACCGATCCAGCAACCTGCATCGTACTCGACCCCCAACACGCTATCGACCAAGCGGCCCTCGCGCATGCTGTAGTTCAGCCGCCCCAAAGCGTAATAGCGGCCGTCGCCCTGGCCTTGGCCGGCTCCCAGGTTCTGACCGCCGTCGCCCCACAGGTCATTCAGCGGCCACTGCCAGCTGGTGTCGATTTGCTCGCTTTGCTCGCGCTGGAAGCGGTAGGCCATATTGAACACCCGGTAGTTGGACGGGTTGTAGCGCACCCCCAGCACCGAGCGCACCGACTGGTCGGTGCGCCCGTTGTATTGCACGGTGGAGTCCACCACCCAGCGCTCGGTCAGGTTGATGGCAGCGCCCAGCAAAATGTCGCTCACACCCGAAGCGGCGCTGCCGCCACCGGGGCTGAAGGTGACCAACTGGTCCTCAAAACGCAGGCGCTGGGCCACGCCAAAACGCGCCAGTTGGGCGCCGTTGTCCGGGTCAATGTAGCGCGTGGTCAGCCCCAGGGTCAGCAAGTTGTTGTCCGCGATTTTGTCGTTGCCGACAAAGGCGTTTTCGGTGTAGATGGTGGCGAAATTAAAGTCGTTGGCCCCGGTGTCGTAGTTGGGCAACATGCTCTGGTCGCGATAAGGCGTGTACACGTAGAACGCGCGTGGCTCCAGCGTTTGCACCACATTGCGGCCCATGAGGGTGGCTTCGCGCTCGAACACCAGACCGCTGTCCAGACTGAAAGTGGGCACCGTGCTGTCAGCGCTTTGCCGACCCGCGTAAACGGCGTCAAACTGGTAGCCGGTGGTGTGCAGTTGCAGTTTGGGCGTCACAAAGCCCGCAGGCCAGACCATGGGGTAACTGGCCTGCGCCAGGCCAAACACACGCTGGGCGTTCGGTTGCAAGGTGAGCCTGCGGTCAGCCTCGAATTGCGTCAGGTCCGCGTCGAGCGACCAGTCCACGCCCTGGTCGTTGAACTGCGCGTAGCGCCCGGTCCACTGCGGCACCCGGTCATAGGGCGGCACGATGGGGGCCGTCGGGTCTTGCAAGGTTTGCCATTTCAACACCTTGAATGCGGATGAGAAATCTCCCCGACCCCAAGACGCCGTCAGGTCGGCGGGCAACAGGCGCTGGGTGCCGCCTATCGTGCTGCCGTTGTTGACGGCACTGCTGCCGGTGAAGTCGCGCCAGTAGTTGTCATCGCTCACCCGGTTGATATTTGCGGCCACGGTAATTGCACCCATGGGTGAATCCACGCGACCGGTGTGGAGGACCGAGGCGCCCCAACGGTCGGCGTCGCGCAGCGTATCGGTGGGCATGTAGCTCAGGTTCAACGCACCGGAGTAGCTGGGCTCAAGGTAGCGGAACTGGGTGCTCAGGTTCACGCCACGTGTTGTCATGAAGGTCGGAGTGATGGTGGCGTCGCGGTTGGGCGCAATATCCAGGTAATAAGGTGTTGAGATTTCCAGGCCGTTGGCGTTGTCCAGCCCGATGGTGGGGGGCAACATGCCGCTCTTGCGTTTTTCAGACAAGGGAAAGCTGATGGGCAGCACGTGCAGCAGAGGAAAGCCTTTGAAGCTCAGAACCGCACTTTGCGCCAGGCCGATGTCCTCGTCGTTGTCGAGGTCGATACGCGCGGCGTTCAAAACCCAGTCCGGCAACCAGTCCGGGCCGGGCTTGCGCTTGCAGGTGGTGTAACTGGCCTGGTGCACCGTGGTGTGGGTGCTGTCGATGAAATCCGCCCGGTCGGCTTGGCCATGGGCGCCGTTTTTGCCGAATTCGTAGCTGGGCGCGGTAAAAAATCCCTCAAACGCGTCCACCTCGAGTTCCAGGTAAGGGCCTTGGTAGGTATTGCCCTTGCGCCGCACCCACACCTTGCCGGTGGCGCGTGCCGTGTCGGTGGCCATGTCGTAGTCAAGGCGGTCGGCGCGGATGGTGGTGTCGGCTTTGCGCAATTCGGCGTGGCCTTGCAGCGTGGCGTCGAGGTCGGTGCGGCTGCTCAGGCGGTCGCCCTGCAAAAAAACGGGCGCCTGGCGCGTCTGCTCAGGGCTCAGGGTCTGGCCTGGCGCTGGGGCATCTTGCGGTGCAGGTGTTTGCGCCAGCGCCACCCCACCCCAGGCTGCGGCAAGCGCGCAGACCCGTCCCACCGCCACCCGCAGACCGGTGGCTGGCGGCCTGGAGGCCGCATCGCGCGCAATAGTGGGCATGGGTGAAAAAGGACCAGTCACAAAAAGATAGAAAATGGATTATCCATGAGCCCCATTGCCACCGCCCCCACTTCCCCCAGCCCCCTGCCCACACCCGCGCCGGTGCTGTGGTCCGACCCCCAGCGTGAGCACCAGTTTCAGACCTGGCTGGCGTCGTTGCAGCCGCGCTTTGCACTGCTGCCAGCGAGCCTGCGCCTGGCCTCGGCCGACGCCAGCTTTCGCCGCTATTTGCGCATAGACACCGAAGGCGGCGACCACGGCGACAGCCTCATCATCATGGATGCGCCCCCCGACAAGGAAAACAGCACGCCCTTTGTGAAGGTAGCGCAACTGCTGCACGACGCGTCCATCCGCGCCCCGCTGGTACTGGACTGGCAAGAGGCCCAGGGCTTCTTGTTGCTGAGCGACCTGGGTGCACGCACCATGATGCAGGTCATCGACCCGGCCGCACCGCCACCGCTGGACCTGTATTTGCAAGCAGTCGATACCTTGATCGTGTGGCAAAAAGCCTCGCGCGCCGGCGTGCTGCCGCCCTACGACCACGCGCTTTTGCGCAGGGAGCTCGAACTCTTCCCCCAGTGGTACATCGCCCAGCACCGCCAGGTGGCGCTGGACGAGGCCCAGCGCAAGGTGCTGGACACCGCGTTTGAGACCATCATCTCTGAAAACCTCAGTTGGCCCAGCGTGTATGTGCACCGCGACTTTATGCCAAGGAACTTGATGGCCCCCACGCTGGTCGCTGCGCGTACTGCGCTGCCCCCTCACAACGGTAGCGCCTTGGGCGTGCTCGATTTCCAGGACGCGGTCTATGGCCCGATTACCTATGACATCGCCAGCCTGGTGCGCGACGCGTTTTTGAGTTGGGACGAGAGTTTTTGCCTGGACGTGGTGGTGCGCTACTGGCAACAGGCGCGCCAGGCGGGGCTGCCGGTGGGCGACGACTTTGGCGTGTTTTACCGTGCGGTGGAATGGATGGGCTTGCAGCGCCACCTCAAGATCGCCGGCATCTTTGCCCGATTGTCCTTGCGCGACGGCAAGCCGCATTACCTGGCCGACACGCCACGCTTTATCGGCTACATCCGCGCCACCTGCGCGCGCTACCGCGAACTCAAACCGCTGCTGCGTCTGATCGACACGTTGGAGGGGATTGAAGAGCCCAACGTCTTTGGCTTTGGCCGCAGCCCTGGGGCTGCGTGAACATGCCGCGCTTTTTTTGCCCGGCGCCGCTGCACACGGGCGATTTTCTGGAGTTGCCCGCGGGTGCCGCCCGCCACGTGCAAGTGCTGCGCCTGCAGCCTGGCGACTCCATCACCCTGTTTAACCACGGCCCCGGCTGGGGACCGGGCAGCGCTGGCAGCCCGGGCGGCGAGTTTGAAGCCACCGTCACCCAGATGGGGCGCAGCCACGTGCAAGTGCAAGTGGGCACGCACCACGCGCTGGAACGCGAAGCCGCGCGCGTGGTGCATATCGCCATCGCCATGCCCGCCAACGACCGCATGGACTGGCTGGTGGAAAAAGCCACGGAGCTGGGCGTGGCCAGCATCCAGCCGCTCATGAGCGAGCGCAGCGTGCTGCGCCTCTCAGGCGAACGCGCTGACAAGAAAACAGCGCACTGGCAAAGCGTGGCCGTATCGGCCTGCGAGCAATGCGGCGGCAACCGCGTGCCGCTGCTGCACCCTGTGGCCACGCTGGCGCATTGGCTGCGCACGCTGCCCGCGAGCGACGCGCCCGCCGCGGCGCGCTTGTTGTTGTCCTTGCGCGAGGGTTCGCGCCCGCTGCGCGATGGGCTGGCAGCCGACGCAACCCCGGCGGCCATTTTCTTGTCCGGGCCCGAGGGCGGCTTGAGTGCGGCCGAAGAAGACGCGGCGCTTACCTGCGGCTTTGCCCCGGTGTCGCTGGGTGCGCGGGTGCTGCGCGCCGAAACGGCGGCACTTACCGCCTTGGCTTTGCTGGTTTAGGCGCCCGGCGCGGGCTCAAGCTGCGAAGCGCGCACAGAGCCACTCTTGCAGCGCTGCAAACACAGGCGCCGGGTCCGATTCGTTAAAGATCTCGTGGTACAGATCCCCAAAACACTGGCTGGTCAGCACATTGGCCGGGGCAAGGGTTGCAAAGGCGCGGCTGCCTGCAGGGTTGACCAACCGGTCTTGGCCGGCATAGATCAGCAGCGTGGGCACCGTCCACTGGCTCGCCAGCGCAAGCGTCTGGGCGCCGGCCGTGGCAATGAAGTGCGCCAGCCGGGCGCCAATGCGGTCGTGCACCAGCGGGTCGGCACGGTAGGCGGCCACCACGGCTGCGTCGTGTGACAGGAAGTTGGCGTCTAGTCCATTGCCTACGCGCAAATTGGGTGCGATCTTGGGCAGCGTGGCCACCAACAATTTTTGGAAGGCGCTCAGGCCCGCGTCCAGCGCCGGGCTGGACAAGACCAGCGCGTCCACCGCCCGCAATTTGAGCGACACGAAGCGCGCCGCAATCAAGCCCCCTAGGCTGTGGCCGAGCAACACCACGGGCAGGCCTGGGGCCACGGCGGCCCGGCTATGGTCGAGCACCGTGGCCAGGTCGTCGAGCAGGCGGTGTTCGTCGGGCAGGCCGCCGGGCGCGCCGCTGGACAAACCGTGGCCGCACAAATCAAAGGCGCGCACCGCAAAACCCCAGCCATGGAGCTGCTGCGCCACGGCCTCGTAGCGCCCGCTGTGTTCGCCCAGACCGTGGACGATGAGCACCAGCGCGCGTGGCGTGGCGCCCTCGGGCAGAGGCCAGTCGCGCAGGGCCAGGGTAGCGCCGTGGGGGGTGGTGATTTCGGACAGGTGGGCGGTGGTCATGGCGGAGCTTTCGGGTGCGGGTTTTAAGGGAAGCTGGCGATCACCTGCGCTACCGCCGCAGTGAGCTTTTTGGCATAGGGCACGTGCAAAAACTCATTGGGCCCGTGGGCGTTGCTCTTGGGCCCGAGCACGCCGCAGACCATCATTTGCGCCTTGGGAAAACCGGTGCTGAGCATGTTCATCAGCGGAATGGTGCCGCCCTGGCCGATGTAGCCGCAAGGCGCGCCGAAGTGCGCGTTTGACGCGGCGTTGAGTGCCTGCTCAAACCAGGGCGCGGTGCGGGGTGCGTTCCAGCCGGTGGCGCCACCGCCGCCTTCAAAGGTCACTTTGGCCTGGTAGGGCGCGTTGTCTTCCAGCAGCGCTTTGAGTTCTTGCACGGCGCTGGCTGCTTCTACCAGCGGGGGCAGGCGCAGCGAGAGCTTGAAGGCGGTGTAGGGGCGCAGCACGTTGCCGGCGTTTTTCATTTCCGGAAAGCCGTCGGCGCCAGTCACGCTCAGCGTAGGAAGCCAGGTTCGGTTGAGCAGGGCTTGCAGCGGGTCGGTGGTGGTGGGCAGCGCAAACTGGCTGGCGCCGCCGCAGTCGTAATGCGCCCACGGAAAGCGCTTGTACAGCTCGTCACCCAAGATGTCGGCAGTGGCCTGGGCTTGGGCCATGCGCTCGGGGGGCACCGGGCAGTAAAAGCTCTCGGGCAGCAGGCGCCCGGTGGCGCTGTCTTCCAGGCGGTCAAGCACGTGGCGCAGGATCCGAAAGCTCGACGGCACCACGCCGCTGGCATCGCCCGAATGCACGCCTTCGGTCAGTATTTCGACCTTGAGCACGCCGCTGGCCATGCCGCGCAGGCTGTTGGTCAGCCAGAGCTGGTCGTAGTTGCCCGCACCCGAATCCAGGCACACCACCAAGCCCACATCGCCCAGGCGCGTGCGCAGCGCGTCCACATAAGGCAGCAAGTCGTAGGAGCCGCTTTCTTCGCAGGTCTCGATCAGGCCGATGATGCGCGGGTGCGCCACTTTTTGGCTTTGCAGCGCTTGGATGGCGGCGATGGCGGCATAAGCCGCGTAGCCGTCATCAGCGCCGCCGCGGCCATACAACTTGCCGTCTTGGTACTTGGGCGTCCACGGGCCCAGGTCGCTGCGCCAGCCGGAAAACTCGGGCTGCTTGTCCAGGTGGCCGTACATGAGCACGGTCTGCGTGCTTACGCCCTCTTGCGCGCTGCGGGTGGACGCGACTTCAAACAAGAGCACCGGCGTGCGCCCGGGCAGGCGCACCACTTCGAGCGTGAGGCCCGCCACTTTTTGCGCCTCGATCCACTGCGCGGTGTTGCGCACCACGGTCTCCAGATAGCCGTGGGCGGCCCAGTCGGCGTCAAAGGCGGGGGACTTGGCGGGAATGGCGATGTACTCGCTCAGGCGCTCCACAATGTCGCTGTCCCAGGCTTGGCTGACCTGGTCTAGCACTTGGGCGGTATTGAGGGCGGTGTCGGGCAGGCGGGCGGTCATGGGCAAATCTCCGTGCGGGGCGACGCGATCGGCGTCGGGACAATCAAGGCAATGTGTCCATGATGCCACGCCTGGGCGCTATCCTGCGCGCACGTTCTAACCTGGAGGCCCCACGCCATGACCATCGCCACACCCCCCTCTTTCGCGCCCGGCGGCCTGCAGGTGCTGGCCTTTGACATCTTCGGCACCGTGGTGGACTGGCATGGAAGCATTGCGCACGAGATGCAGCAGCGCTACCCTCAGGTGGACGGTGACGCCTTTGCCCTGGCGTGGCGCGCGGGCTATGCACCGGCTATGGCGCGGGTCATGGCGGGCGAACTGCCCTGGACGCTGATTGACGATTTGCACCGGCAGATTCTGGACGCCATCCTGCCCCAGTTTGGCCTGGCGCACCTAAGTGAACCCGAGCGCGCACAGCTCAACCACGTCTGGCACCGCTTGGCGGCCTGGCCCGACGTGGTGGCCGGGCTCACGCGCCTAAAGGCCAAGTACATCCTGTGTACCCTGTCCAACGGCAACCTGAATTTACTCACCCGCCTGTCCAAGCAGGCCGCGCTGCCCTGGGACTGCATCCTGAGCGCCGAAACCTTCCACGCCTACAAGCCCGACCCGCGCACCTACGGCGGCGTAGCGCGGGTGTTTGACGTAGCGAGCGCGCAGGTGATGCTGGTGGCCACGCACCACGACGACCTGGCCGCCGCCCGCGCCTGCGGCCTGCGCACCGCCTACGTTGAGCGGCCACTCGAATACGGCGCCAAGCACCCCAAAGACGGGCAGGCGGTGGCCGCCAACGACTTGCACGCGCGCGACCTGCTGGCGCTGGCTACCTTGCTGGGCTGCTAAGCAGCGCGGCGCTGACGCCTCAAGCCCCCAGCACAAAGTGCCGCGCCAGGCCAACGGCGGCGCAAGCGCCAATCACCGGCACCACGCCCCACTTCAGGCGCAGCAACGCCCAGGCTGCAGCCAAAGCCAAGCCCAGGGCGGCGAAATCAACGGCGCCCGAAGCACCACCCGGGCGCGCAAGGTGCAACACAAAAAACACCGCCAAGCTCGCCATCACACCCACCACGGCCGCCGTGATGGCGGTCAGCGGCGCGGTGAACTGCAGCTTGCCGTGGGTCGATTCGATCAGCGGGCCGCCCGCCAAAACAAAAATGAACGAGGGCAAAAAGGTAAACCAGGTCACCACCGTGGCCGCCAGCGCTGCGCCCCAAAACAGCGCCTGCGGCCCCAGCACTGCCTGGCCCCAGCCGCCGACAAAGCCAACAAAAGACACCACCATGATCAAGGGCCCCGGCGTGGTCTCGCCCAAAGCCAGGCCGTCCATCATCTGCGCTGCGCTCAGCCAGCCAAAGTGCTCAACCGCGCCTTGGTAGACGTAGGGCAGCACGGCGTAAGCGCCGCCAAATGTGAGCAAAGCGGCCTTGGTAAAGAACCAGGCCATGTGCGTGAGCGTGCCGTCCCAGCCCCAGACTGCCACCAGCGCCGCCATGGGCAGCAACCACAGCGCCGCGCCCGCTGCCAGCACACGGGCCAGACGCCCCGGCGTGAAACGCGCGTGCTCCGGCGTGGGGCTGTGGTCGTCAATCCATGCTGCAGGCTGGGTCGCCGCCGTACCAGCCGAGGTGGCGCCATGCGAGCCGCCACCGGCAAACTGCCTCGGCATCCAACGTTGCGCCACCGCTCCCGTCAGCGCTGCGGCCAGCACCACCACCGGAAATGGCACTTGCAACAGAGCCACCGCCACAAAACTCACCAAGGCAATCGCCCACAACAGCGGCGCTGTCCGGGGCGTCTTGAGCGTGCGGCTGCCGATGCGGTGCACCGCATGCAACACCAGCGCGGCTACCGCCGGTTTGATGCCCCACAGCACGGCGGCCATCCAGGGCACGTCACCAAAAACCATATAGCCCCAGCTCAAACCCAGCAGCAAGAGCAGCGAAGGCAGCACAAACAAGGCCCCGGCCGCCACGCCGCCCCAAGTGCGGTGCATCAGCCAGCCCAAATAGGTAGCGAGCTGCTGCGCCTCAGGGCCTGGCAACAACATGCAGTAGTTCAGCGCATGCAAAAAACGCCGCTCCGAGATCCAGCGCCGCTCTTGCACCAGCTCGCGGTGCATGATGGCAATTTGCCCGGCCGGGCCACCAAAGCTGATGCAGCCGAGCTTGAGCCAAAAGCGCAGAGCCTGCGCCCCTGTGGGCGCCGTCGTATCTGGTTTATTTGGGTTCATTGCTGCACCCCTTTCGTGGCTTCAATCGGGCCTTCGACCTGCGCGAAACACCAGGCGTAGAGAGCGTCGTATACCGGCATCATGGCTTCGAGCATGGTTGGGTCATCGGCGTGGATGCGTGACATTCCCAATGAAATGGCAAGCAAACCGGACGATGTGCCAGCCAATTCCGGTCGGTTGGTATCTGCGCCGCGCACGATAGTGGCAAGCAGACTGAGCGCGGGTGTATTTAATCTGGCGCCTTGCAACAGGGCATCAAAACTGCACCTGTCTTCCATGTGCGTGACCTGCGCGCCTTCGGCGTCAAAAGACACCGCAGCGCGCGCTGACGCCACAGCGAGCACATGCGACGCTGGTACATATAAAAACTCAGCCGATGGGTCGATGAATCTGCGCACCAGCCACGGGCAAGCAATACGGTCAATCTTCGGACGCGCACGGGTGACCCAGCGGCTGGGGCCCAGCCCGGTAAGCCCCCAGTCCTCGCGTTTGTGGACCATCGGCAAGTCAATGCCGGTCCATGCGGCAATGTCTTTTTGATCGTCCACGCCGACTTCACCGCCCGCGATTCCTCCAGCAAGCTTTTGCACCCGCCAACCGGCGGCGGCAAGAACGTTCGCTGCCCCGGAGCTGACGCCATGCCCGTACTGGCAGTAAACCACCACGTCCGCCGGTGTGCGGCTTTTGGCAAACTCGCCCACCCGTTCCGGGTCAATCCAGCGTGCCCCGGCAATCCATGTCGGGTTGGCGACAAAAGTGCTGCGCCTGCGCACGTCCAACAGCAAGGGCGATTGCGGCAGACCCAAAAGGGGCATCAGCTCGCGTGGGGTAATAAGGGGAATTTCAGAAAAAGCGGTGTCCATGGTTTGCTCCTAAGCGTGAGCAGCCTTTGGACGGGACACCGTCTTGGAACCAAGAAGTTCGATGCCGGGCAGCTGACAACCCGACCCGCAAAGCTTAGCACATTGAATGGTTTTTAAGCCTTTAGCGCGCGAGCTTGTACACCGAAGTACCCGCCCGCCAGTTGGGCATAAAACGCACGGTGTGCCCGTCTTGCAGACCAAAGCTGTCCACCACACGCAGGCCCGCGCGCTGCGCCAGCGCCCCCAGGTCGGCGTGCGTGCCCACGCGGATATTGGGCGTGTCGTACCACTGGTAGGGCAGGCGCTTGGTCACCGGCATGCGCCCGGCGAGCACACTCAGGCGGTTGGGCCAGTGCGCAAAATTGGGGAAGGCCACGATGCCGATGCGCCCCACGCGCGCCGTCTCACGCAGCATCACCTCGGCGTTGCGCAAGTGTTGCAAGGTGTCAATTTGCAGCACCACGTCAAAGGACGCGTCGTCAAACATGGCCAGGCCTTCGTCCAGGTTGAGCTGGATGACGTTGACGCCGCGCTTGACGCAGGCCAGCACATTGGCGTCGTCAATCTCCACGCCGTAGCCGCTGCAGCCGCGCGTGGCCTGCAGGTATGCCAGCATGGCGCCGTCGCCGCAACCCAGGTCGAGCACGCGTGCGCCCTGGGGCACGAGCTGCGCGAGCGCGTGTTGAATGCTCTGGTCGCTCATACGCCCACCTCTTGCGCCACGTTGTTGAAATAGGCCCGCACCACGCCGTGGTAACGCGCGTCGTCGAGCAAAAAGGCGTCGTGCCCGTGCGGCGCATCGATTTCGGCGTAGCTCACCTCGCGCTGGTTGTCCAGCAGCGCCTTGACAATCTCGCGGCTGCGCGCCGGAGCAAAGCGCCAGTCGGTGGCAAAACTCAACAGCAAGAACTTGGCTTTGGCCGCAGCCAGCGCCTTGGTCAGGTTGCCACCGTGTTCGCGCGCCGGGTCGAAATAATCCAGTGCCCGGGTAATCAACAAGTAGGTGTTGGCGTCAAAGTAATCGGCAAACTTGTCGCCCTGGTAGCGCAGATAGCTCTCGATCTGGAACTCGACTTCCTGCGTACTGTAAAGATAGCTTCCTTCGTTGGCGCCAGCCACCGCGCTCCTTAACTGCCGCCCAAACTTCTCGTTCATCACATCGTCGCTCAGGTAGGTGATGTGGCCGATCATGCGGGCGATGCGCAGGCCGCGTTTGGGCACCACACTGTGCTGGTAGAAGTTGCCGCCATGGAAGTCGGGGTCGGTGACGATGGCGCGGCGGGCTACTTCGTTGAAGGCGATGTTCTCGGCGGTGAGGTTGGGCGCACTGGCCACCACTACGGCGTGGCGCAGCCGATCCGGGTATTGCAGCGTCCAGCCCAGCGCCTGCATGCCGCCCAGGCTGCCGCCCATCACGGCCGCGAGGGTCTGGATACCCAGGCGGTCGAGCAACAGCGCTTGGGCGTTGACCCAGTCTTCCACCGTAACCACCGGAAAGTCTGCGCCATACACCTGGCCATCGGCGCGGTCCGGGTTGGTGTGCATCGGGCCGGTCGATCCAAAGCACGAGCCCAGGTTGTTGATGCCGATGACAAAAAAGCGCTCGGTATCGAGCGGCTTGCCCGGCCCGATCATGCTGTGCCACCAGCCCTCGGACTTGGCTTGCCCCTCGTAGACGCCGGCCACATGGTGCGAGGCGTTCAGGGCGTGGCACACCAGCACCGCGTTGGAGCGCTCGGCGTTGAGGGTGCCGTAGGTCTCGAAGCTCAGGTCGTAGGCGCGGATGGACGCGCCACTGGTTAGCGCCAGCGGCTCGGCGAAATGCATCGATTGGGGAGTGGCGATCAGCATAAAAAAACCCGGCAACGCCAAACGCGGGGCCGGGTCAAAAGAGTGATCGCGGGGGTCCGGGTTTAGCTGTATTTATTAAGCGCCCGCAAGCTGGAGCAAATTGGCGCTGTGGTGGAAAGTATAGCAACGCGCCGTTTTTAGCCCGCCACCAGCGCCGCCACGCCCAGCGCGGCAAACACCAAGGCCGAGACGATATGCACCAAACGCATAGGCACCAAGCGCGTCATGCGTTCGCCCAGCCAGACCACCGGCGCATTGGCCAGCATCATGCCCAGCGTGGTGCCGGCCACCACATGGAAATACGCGTCGTAGCGGGCGGCCAGCATCACCGTGGCGATTTGCGTCTTGTCGCCCATCTCCGCCAGGAAAAACGCCACCACCGTGGTACCAAACACGCCCCAGCGCGGCGCGGCGTCGGTGTCTTCTTCGTCGATTTTGTCGGGGATCAGCATCCACACCGCCATGCCGATAAAGGACGCCGCCAGCACCCAGCGCAAGATTTGCGGCCCAACAAAGCTCGTGACCCAGGCACCCACCGCTCCGGCCAGACCGTGGTTGACCAAGGTGGCCACCAAAATTCCCAACACGATGGGCCAGGGCTTGCGAAAACGCACTGCCAAAATCAGCGCCAACAGTTGTGTCTTGTCGCCCATTTCGGCCAGGGCGACGATGCCGGTTGATACTAAAAATGCTTCCATACCTTGATGGTAACCAATCGGGGGAAACCCTTAATGCACCAAGAAATAGCAACCGCATGATCGATGGCTTGATTTTTGCTTTATTTCGGTGCAAAAAATTCTTATCCAAAGAATTTGCACCGTTTATAAGCATTTATTCTCAAAGGTCGACTATGGAAGCACTAAAACAGGGCGCTGACGCTTTGTTCATCCTCTTGGGCGCAGTCATGGTGCTCGCCATGCACGCCGGTTTTGCGTTTTTAGAGCTGGGCACGGTCCGGCGCAAAAACCAAGTCAATGCCCTGGTCAAAATTCTGGCCGACTTTTCGGTGTCCACGGTTGCCTACTTTCTGGTGGGCTACACCGTGGCCTATGGCACGCACTTTTTTGTGGGCGCCGAGCAACTCGCCGCCAAGAGTGGTTTCGAACTGGTGAAGTTCTTTTTCCTGCTCACTTTTGCCGCCGCCATTCCGGCCATTATTTCGGGCGGCATCGCCGAACGGGCCAAGTTTTGGCCGCAACTCATGGCTACCGCCGTGATTGTCGGCGTGGTCTACCCGGTGTTTGAAGGCATTGCCTGGAACCAGCACTTTGGCGTGCAAGCCTGGCTCAAGACCAGCACCGGCGCCGAATTCCACGACTTTGCCGGCAGTGTGGTGGTGCATGCCGTGGGCGGCTGGATTGCGCTGGGCGCGGTGCTCTTGCTAGGCGCGCGCAGCAACCGCTACCGCAAGGACGGCGCGATTTCCGCCCACCCGCCTTCGAGCATTCCGTTTCTGGCGCTGGGCGCCTGGATTTTGACCGTGGGTTGGTTCGGCTTTAACGTCATGAGCGCCCAAACCCTGGACAAGATTTCAGGCCTGGTGGCGGTCAACTCCCTGATGGCCATGGTCGGCGGCACGTTGGTCGCGCTGATCCTGGGGAAAAATGACCCCGGCTTTTTGCACAACGGCCCGCTCGCTGGCCTGGTAGCTGTGTGCGCGGGCTCGGACCTGATGCATCCGCTGGGCGCCTTGGTGGTGGGAGGCCTGGCTGGCGCCATCTTTGTGTTCATGTTCACACTCACACAAAACAAATGGAAGATTGACGATGTGCTCGGTGTTTGGCCTTTGCACGGCCTGTGCGGCACCTGGGGCGGCGTGGCTGCGGGAATCTTCGGCAGCCAAACCCTGGGCGGTTTGGGCGGCGTGTCGTTGCAGGCGCAACTCATAGGCACCGCGCTGGGCGTGGCCTGGGCGCTTGCCGGTGGTTTTGTGGTGTACGGCGCGCTCAAGATGACCGTGGGTTTGCGCATGAGCCAAGAAGAAGAGTTCGATGGCGCGGACTTGTCCACCCACAAAATCAGCGCCTCACCCGAACGCGAATCGAACTGGTGAGGCAGAAAAAAGCGCAAAGACGAGCGAAAAAAGTGGCTTTTATCCGAAAAACTGCTTCTATTGCCGCACGATTTGCAAAAAAATAGTGCGCGCTGTGCGAATAAGCGCATAATGATCCCGCTTTGCCGACTTAACGGCATAGCAGGTTTGCGGTGTTTGGTCAGTTTCGCGTCTGCTCTAAGTCTTTATTGGTTTGTTGATTGCGGTTTTGGACTCCATCGCGTTTTGAGTTATTTTGAGGAGTCCTTTCATGGGCAACAAACTTTACGTAGGCAACCTGCCTTATTCTT